>JBDHSR010000010.1:0-26034 GCA_039808305.1 Gemmobacter sp.
GACCGCCGGGTGGGCGCAGCGACGGCTGAGGTCGTCACTTTATGGCTGAGCACCGCCTAACCCCGATCATCGCGCTTGTGGCGACGAAGCGCCCGCCCGAGGGGACGGTCGGGCGCTGCCCGGCGGCGCTGCGCGCCTTGTTCCGGGCAGGGACAAGGCTCACACGCCGGGTTGACGATACGCCTCCGGCCGGCGGTTTTGACCGGGCAGGGCGTGCTTTCCCATCACCGAGAACGCCGCCCCGGCCCTGATTTCAAAGACTGTCATACATCCGGTCGAGCGTCTCGCCGGTATAGGGAAACTCCACCGGCCGGGTGCAGCGCCAGGCTCGATGCGGCGCGCCGCGCAGCGCCTTCAGCGCCTCGGCCTGCCGCAGGACGCCGCCGCCGTAAAGCCGGTTCGCCATGTCGAGCAGGCCGGTGCGGTGCATCATCTCGGTCATCGACCCGCAACAATCCTTCACGATCCAGCAGCGGAAGCCGGCATAGACCGCGTCGAACACCGTTCCGGTGACGCAACTGTCGGTCAGCACGCCGGCGATCAGCAGCTCCTCCACCCCCATCGCGCGCAGCTTCGCCTCGAGCCTGGTCTCGCGGAAGGCGCTCGGCCAGCGCTTGTGGTGGATCAGATCGCCCTCGGCGGGGGCGACCTCGGCGCAGATCCCGGCGGCGTCGCTTTCCGCGATGGCGGAGCGGTGTTCGGGGGCGATGGTCGCCTCCTGCAAGGCATAGCCCGCGCGGGCCTCCGGCGGGACCCAGGCCTGCACATGGATCACCGGCACGCCCGCCGCCCTCGCGCCGGCCATCAGCGCGGCGGTGCGGGCCAGGATGCCGTCGTAATCCAGGCAGGGCCAGGCGGCGCCGGGGCGGTATTCGTTCTGCAGGTCGATCGCCAGAAGGGCGCATGTCGCGGGGGTCATGGGAAACCTCGGTCAGGTCCGGTCGAAATCGAGGACGAAGCGGGTGAGCAGCCGGATCGCGGCGTAAAGATCCGCCACCTCCATCGCCTCGTCGGGATTGTGGCTGCCATGCGCGTTGCGCACGAAGATCATCGCGGTGGGAATGCCGTTGGAGGCGAAGGTCACCGCGTCATGGCCCGCCCCGGAGGGCATGCGCGGCGGCGCGAGGCCGGAATGCCGCGCCGCCGTCTCCAGCCGGCCGAGCAGCGCGCCGTCCATCCGGGCGCTGTCCCAGGTGAAGGGGGCGCCCAGTTCGAAGGTCAGCCCGCGCCGGGCGCCGATTTCGGCGCAAAGCGCCGCCACCCGCGCGACGATCCGGTCCAGCAGCGCGTCGTCGCCGGTCCGCAGGTCGAGCGTGAAGCCCAGCTCGCCCAGGATCCGGCTGCCGCCATGCTGGCCTGGATCGGATTCGACGCGGCCGAAGGTGAGGGTGGCCTCCTTGCCCTCGGCCTCGATCCGGTCCCATTCGGTCTCCAGCGCCCGCGCCAGCTCGGCGAAGCCCGTAACCGCGTCGCGCCGGGCGAAGCGCGGCTCGGCCCCCGAATGGCCATAGGCGCCCAGAACCCGGGCGCGCACGAAGCGGCAGCCCCCGGCGATGCCGGTGACGAGGCCCAGGGGCGCATCGGCGCGGATCAGGCGCGGACCCTGCTCGATATGGACCTCGACGAAGCAGGCGAGGCGGGCGGGGTCGAGCTGCGGCACGCCCGCCGCCACGGTCTCGGGGTCGAAGCCGGCGGCGCGCATGTGATGGGCCAGCGTCTCGCCGCTGTCGGAGCGGCGGGCGTCGAGCTCGGCCGGGCCGAGCTGCCCGAAGGCCGCCCGGCTGCCGGGATAGGAGAGCGGAAACCACGCCGCTTCCTCGGCGCGGATCGCCATCACCACCAGATCGCGCGGCGGGCGCCGGCCGGCCTGCGCGAGGTCGGCCATCACGCCGAGCCCGGCGACCACCCCCGCCGCGCCGTCGAAATTGCCGCCATGCGGCACGGTGTCGAGATGCGAGCCGAGCATGATGGCCGGCAGGTCGGGCCGCTGCCCCGCCAGCGTGAGGTAAAGGTTGCCCGCCGCATCGACCCGCGCCGTGGCGCCGAGCGCCTCGGCCGCCGCCCGCACGGTGTCATGCGCCCGCTGCTCGCCCGCGCCATAGGCGGCGCGGGTATGGCCGGGCGGATCGCGCGAGAAGGCGGAGAGTTCGGCCAGCAGCGTCTCGGCCAGATGGTGCCCGGCCGGCAGGTTGGTGCCGCGCCCGGTCATTCCCCGGCGCGCCCCGCCTGCGTGCCGATCAGCGCATATTCCGCCGGCCGGCGATAGCGCGCGAAGTCGAAACCCGCGCGGGCGCATTCGGCGTTCATGCCGATGTCGGCGCGATGGATGACGACCTCGTCCCCCAGCGAGGTGGCCTGCGCCACGATCTCGCCGCTCGGCGCGATGATGCAGCTTCCGCCGATCAGCATCTGGCCCTCCTCCTCGCCGGCCTTGGCGCAGGCGGCCACCCAGACCGTGTTCTGATAGGCGCCGGCCTGCATCGGCAGGTGGTTGTGGAACATCCGCAGATGGGCGAGGCGCGGGGTTTCGGTCAGCACCAGCGGCGTGTTGTAGCCGATCAGCACCACCTCGGCGCCGTTGAGCGCCAGCATCCGGTAGGCCTCGGGCCAGCGGCGGTCGTTGCAGATCAGCATCCCGACCCGGACGCCCTTGAAGTCGAAGACCGGAAAGCCGGTATTGCCCGGCTCGAAATAGCGCCGTTCCAGATGGACGGTCACGCCCTCCTCGGGTTCCTCGGAGCCCGGAACGTGCATCTTGCGGAAATGGCCCGCCCTTTCGCCATCGGGGCCGACGAGCAGCATGGAGTTGAACCGGCGCGGCCGCCCGTCCTCGACCACCGCCTCGCAATAGCCGATGGCGAAGCCGATCCCCAGGCGCTTCGCCGCGTCGAACAGCGGTCGCGTCTCGGGGCCGGGGAATTCCCGCTCGAAGAAGGACAGGATCTCGGCGGGGTCCGACAGTTCCCAGCGGGGAAAGAAGGTGGTCAGCGCCATTTCGGGAAAGACCGCGAGTTCGGCGCCCCCGGCGGCGGCGCGTTCCAGCATGGCGACGAGGCGGGCGACCACCGCGCCCCGGCCGTCGGCGCGCTGGATCGGGCCGCTCTGGCAGACGGCGATGGTCAGGAAACGGTCCATGGGGTGCTCTCCTCCAGGGGGGATCGGAATTGGCCGGGATCGGCGGGGCGGCGGTGCAGGAAGCGCCCGCGCGGCGGGCCGGGCAGCGGCGCCCCGTCCCGCATCAGCACATGGCCGCGCAGGATCACCGTTTCGGGCCGCCCGGTGAGCCACATGCCTTCGAACGGGCTGTAGCCGGTTTTCGATTGCCCCTCGGCGCCCCGGACCTGCCAGCGCGTCGCGGGATTCCAGAGCACCAGATCGGCGTCCTCGCCGGGCGCGATGCGCCCCTTGCCGGCGATGCCGTAGAGATCCGCCGCCGCCGAAGCCGACAGGTCCAGATAGCGGGCGAGGGAAAGCCGCCCCGCGGCCAGCCCTTCGGAGAACAGGATCGGCAGCCGGGTCTCCAGCCCCGGAACGCCGCTGACGGCATGGGCGAAATCATGCGGCGCGCCGGCGGGGAAACGGTCCTCCAGCGGGCAGGGCGAATGGTCCGAGGACCACAGGGCCAGCCCGCCGCCGGCCAGCGCCTGCCAGAGCGCCTCGGCCGCCCCCGCCGCGCGGGGCGGCGGGGCGAACAGCGCGCGCAGGGCGCGCTCGGGCGGCCCCGCCAGGACCGAGGCGTCCAGCATCACATATTGCGGGCAGGTCTCGCCCAGGATCGCCGCGCCGCGCGCCTGGGCGCGGGCCAGCTCCTCCAGCCCGGCGCGGCCCGAGACATGCACGATCACCACGCGCGCGCCGGTCACCTCGGCCAGAACCCCCATGCGGGCCACCGCGTCGCGCTCGGCCGCCTCGGCATGGATCAGCAGATGCGGGCCGAAATGGCCGCAGGCCCGCCCCGCCAGCCGCTTGCGCATCCAGCGCAGGATCGCGTCGTTCTCGGCATGGACCAGCACGTTCGCCCCATGGGCGCGGCAGAGCTGCATCAGGTCGAGCAGGTGCCCGTCCTGCATGGCGAAGCCCTCATAGGTCATGAAGGCCTTGACCGAGGGCGCGCCGGCCGCGACCAGCGCCGGCACCTGTTCGGCGAGCGGGCCGGTCTGCGGGGTGGCGACGGCGTGAAAGCCGTAATCGACCGGGCATTGCCCCCCGGCCCGCGCCAGCGCCCGGGCCAGCCCCTCGCGCATGGTCTGGCCGGGGGCGGGCATGGCGAAGGGCACGAGCGTGGTGGTGCCGCCGAGGATCGCGGCGCGGCCGCCGCTGCCGTAATCGTCATGGCAGCGCGCGCCGCCCCAGTCCGGCTGGTCGAGATGGCAATGCGCGTCGATCCCGCCGGGCAGGAGCCAGCGGCCCGCGCCGTCGATCTCCACCCCGCCGCGCAGGTTGCGGCCGATGGCGGCGATGCGGCCGGCGGCGACGCCGATGTCGCCCTCGTCCCAGCCCTCCGCCAGCCCGAGACGCGCGCCCCGGATGACCAGGTCAAACATGGGCCGCGTCCCGTCCGGCGCCGGGCCGGGCCGCCGGTCCCTCGCGCAGGATGGGCTCCATCGCCAGCAGCGTCGCGCGCGGCAGGTGGCAGGCGATGCGGTGGCCGTCGCCGAAATCCTGCAAGGGCGGCAGGTCGCGGTCGCAAAGGCCGGGGATCGCATAGCGGCAGCGGGTGGAGAGCGGGCAGCCCTTCGGCGGATCGGAGGGCGAGGGCAGCTCGCCCTCCAGCGCCACCTTGCGCTTCTGCATGTCGGGATCGGCGATCGGCACCGCCGAGAGCAGCGCCTCGGTATAGGGATGGTAGGGCGGGGCGAAGATGTCGCCGGTGCGGCCCTGTTCCATGATCCGGCCGAGATACATCACCACCACCCGGTCGGCCAGGTAGCGCACCACCGAAAGGTCGTGGCTGATGAACAGCATGGTCGTGCCATGCTCCTGCTGGATGTCCATCAGCAGCTCGGTCACCGCCGCCTGCACCGAAACATCCAGCGCCGAGACCGGCTCGTCGGCCACCACGAGGGCGGGATTGCCGGCGAAGGCGCG
This sequence comes from Gemmobacter sp., assembly GCA_039808305.1. Lineage (GTDB taxonomy): Bacteria > Pseudomonadota > Alphaproteobacteria > Rhodobacterales > Rhodobacteraceae > Gemmobacter. The sequence continues at coordinate 5,089 of JBDHSR010000010.1, forward strand.
GGCGATGCCGACGCGCTGCTTCTGGCCGCCGGAAAGCTGGCGCGGCCGGCGCGCGGCGAATTCGCGCGGCAGTTTCACGATGTCGAGCAACTGCTCGACCCGCGCGCGGATCTGCGCCTCGCCCTTGGCGGCGCCGAACTTGCGGATCACCCGCGCGATCTGGAAGCCGATGGTATGGCTGGGGTTCAGCGTGTCGAACGGGTTCTGGAACACCATCTGCAGGCTGCGCACCGTGGGCGTGTCGCGCCGGGTCACCGGCAGCCGGCCGAGATCGCGGTCGCGGTAGAGCACCTTGCCGCCGCTCGCCCCCTCCAGCCCCATGATGACGCGCGCCAGCGTCGATTTCCCGCAGCCGGATTCGCCGACGATGGCCAGCGTCTCGCCCTGCCGCGCGTCGAAGGTGATGTCGCGGTTCGCCTTGACCCGGCCATAGGATTTCGACAGCCCCTCGACCGAAAGCAGCACCTCGCCCGGCGTGGCGGGCGGGCGCTGGCCGCCGCGCGCCGGCGGCGCGGCCCAGTCGATCTCCGCGACCCGGAGGCAGCGCGAGGCGCGGCCGGGCGAGACGGCGCGCATCGGCACCTCCGCCCGGTCGCAGAGGCCGGCGCGGAACTCGGCGCAGCGCGGGCCGAAATTGCAGCCGCGCGGGCGCGCGCGCGGCGACGGCAGCTGGCCGGGAATGGCGACGAGCGGGCGCGAGGTCTTGTCCGCCCCCGGCAGCGGGATCGACCCGAAGAGACCCCGCGTATAGGGGTGGCGCATGTCGCGGAATACTTCGGCCACCGGGCCGGTCTCCACCGCCTCGCCGGAATACATCACGGTGATGCGCGCGCAGGATTCCTGCACCAGCCCCAGATTGTGCGAGATATAGAGCATGCTGGTGCCGAACTCGGCCGCGATCTCCTTGATGAGTTCCACGATCCCCGCCTCGACCGTCACGTCGAGCGCGGTGGTGGGCTCGTCCAGCAGCAGCACCTTCGGATTGGCGAGCAGCGCCATCGCGATCATCACGCGCTGCTGCTGGCCGCCCGAAAGCTGGTGCGGATAGGCGTTCAGCACCCGCTCCACATCGGGGATGCGCACCTTGGCCAGCATGGCGGCGGCGCGCGCCATCGCCTCGGTCCGGCCCAGCCCGCCATGCTGGCGCGGCACCTCGGCCAGCTGCGCGCCGACCTTCATCGACGGGTTGAGCGAGGCCATCGGCTCCTGGTAGATCATCGCGATCTCCGAGCCGCGCAGGCGGCGCAGCTCGGTCTCCGGCATGGCGAGCATGTCGCGCCCTTCGAGCAGGATCTGCCCGCCGGTGATGCGGCCGTTCCGCCCGAGATAGCGCATGACCGCCAGCGCCACGGTGGATTTGCCGCAGCCGGATTCGCCCACCAGCCCATGCGCCTCGCCGGGCATCAGCCGCAGGTTGAAGTCGATGACCGCCGGCACCTCGCCGGCATTGGTGTCGTAGGAGATGCAGAGGTTGCGGCATTCGAGAACCGGCACGGCCGCGTCGGGGCGGGGCGTCTCCATCGGCTCAGTCCTTCTGGCTCAGTTCGCGCAGGCCGTCGGCCAGCAGGTTGAAGCCCAGGATCAGCGTGCTGACCGCGATCGAGGGGACGATGATCATATAGGCGAATTTCCACAGCAGCGCCGAGGAGGCGGCCTCCTTGATCATCAGGCCCCAGTCCGGGTCCGGCGGTTGCAGGCCGAGGCCGAGGAAGGTGAGCGTGGTGATCATCACCGTGGTATAGCCCAGCCGCAGGCAGGCATCGACGATCAGCGGCCCGCGCACATTGGGCAGGATCTCGACCAGCATGATCCAGACCGGGCTTTCCCCCCGGGTCTGCGCCGCCTGGATATAGTCGCGCCCGCGCGCATCCATGGCGAGGCCGCGCACGATGCGCATGATGGCGGGCGCCGAGGAGCAGGTGACGGCGATGATGATGTTGAACCCGCTCTGCCCGAGATAGTTCAGCACGAGGATCAGCAGGATCATCACCGGGAAGGACAGCACCATGTTGCCGAGGAAGGACAGCGCCTCGTCCCACCAGCCGCCGAGATAGCCGGCGACCAGCCCGAGGAAGGCCCCCACCACATAGGCCGAGAAGGTGGCGGTGATCCCCCAGACCAGCACGCGCTGGCAACCCCAGAGCGTGCGGGACAGGATGTCGCGCCCGCGCATGTCGGTGCCGAGCCAGAAGGTCACGTCGCCCTTGGTGGCGAACGGCATCTGGTAGGGCGCGACGGGGCGGTTCGGATCGGGCAGCGGCAGATAGGGCACCGCCACCGCGACCAGGATCCACAGCATCACCATGCTGATGCCGACCACCGCCACGGTGGAGCGCGCGAACATCCGCAGCATCAGCACATGGATGGCGATCACCGCCGGGATCGAGGGCAGCAGCAGCCAGCGATGCAGCGCGCCGAGCCGGTCCGGCACCATCACATAGGCGCTGAGCGAGATCCAGACGAAGGCCAGAAGCAGCAGCACGACCGTCAGCGGCTCGGGGCGGCGCCAGCCCGGCAGGGCGGCGGGGGGCAGGGACGAGGAACTCATCGCGCGACCCTCAGTCTGGGATTGAGCAGGATATAGGCGATGTCGGACAGAAGCTGCGACAGCACCGCGACGATGACGGCGACCATGGTCGCGGCCTGCACCACCTCGATGTCGCCGTAGATCGCGGCCTCGTAGAGCATCCGGCCGAAGCCCGAATACTGGAAGAACACCTCGACCACCACGATATGCGACAGCAGCCAGTTGAGTTGCAGGAAGATCAGCGTCACGGGGACGATCAGCGCGTTGCGCAGCGCGTGGCGCCAGATCACCGTGGCATGGGGCAGGCCCTTGAGCACGGCGGTGCGGATGTAATGCGAGGACATCACCTCGACCATGGCGGCGCGGGTCATCCGCGTCACATAGCCCACGTCGTAGATCAGCAGGGTCAGGATCGGCAGCGCCAGCTCGGCGAAGGTGATCGGGCCGATGGCGGAGGATTTCGCCGGAAACCAGCCGAGCCCGAGGCTGAGGAACACCGTGAGCAGCACGGCGGTGGCGATCTGCGGGATCGAGGTCGTGGTGACGGCGGCGATGGAGATCGCGCGGTCGATCCAGCTTCCCTCGCGCATCCCGGCGACGACGCCGAGGATCAGCGAGATCGGGACCATCAGCAGGAAGAAATAGAGCGCCAGCGTGCCGGTGGCGTAAAGCCGGCCGGCGATCAGCCCGGCCACCTCGGTGTTCTTCTCCATCGAGAAGCCCATGTCGCCCTGCAACATGTTGCCGGCCCAGGACAGGTAACGCTCGAAGAACGGCGCATCGAGCCCCTTCTTCGCGATCCAGGCCTGATAGTCGCCCTCCGAAAGCGCGGCCACGCCGAAGCCGCCCAGCTCGGCCACGGCGATCTGCTTGCGGAACTGCTCGGTGTCGAAGATGGCGAACAGCAGAAGCGAAACCGATGCCATGATGAGCACCATCTGCAAGAGCCGCCGCCAGATGAGGTCTGCCATGTATTCCCAGTCCTGAGGGGTGGCCGGAAGGAAGCTGCCGGACCGAAACGGAACCCTGCCGCGGGCGCGGGCCCGCGGCAGGGAGGATCATTCTGGCCGGGCCGGGGTCATTCCATCCAGACGCGGTTGACGTGGAACTGGCGCGACGGATGGGCGACGTAGCCGTGGACCTTGCTGGTGCAGGCGGTGAAGACCGGCCGCCACAGCGGCTGGATCATGATCGCGTTGTCCTGGAGCAGCCGCTGCACCTTCTCCATCTTCACCCGGCGCGCATCGGCGTCCAGCACCGATTCCGCCTCGGCCAGCGCCGCGTCGAATTCGGCGTTGTTGAAATGGCTCTCGTTCCACGGCACGCCCGAACGATAGGCGAGGCCGAGCGTCATCACGCCGAGCGGGCGGTGCGCCCAGGAGGTCGCGCCGAAGGGCGTCTGGGTCCAGATCTCCCAGAAGCGGGTCGTCGGCAGGACATTGACGTTGAGCGTGACGCCCGCATCGGCAAGCTGGTCGCGCATCGCCTCGCAGACCGCCTGGTGCCACGGCCCGTCGGTATTGCCCACGTCGATGGTGATCGTGAGCCCGTCGCCATGGCCGGCCTCGGCCAGCAGCGCCTTGGCGCCCTCGACATCGCGCACCAGCGGCGGCAGGTCGAAATATTCCGGATGGATCGGCGCCACGTGGAAGTTGTAGGCGGTTTCCGCGCCATCGGGGAAGACCAGCTCGCGGATCAGGTTGTTGTCCACGGCCTTGACGATGGCCTGGCGCACCCGGATGTCGTCGAACGGCGCGGCATCGACCTGCATCCGGCAGCACAGGGTCTGCGCGGTGGAGGTCGAGGTGATGGTGAGCCCCTCGAAGCTGCGGGCGAGCTCCACCTGATCGGCGGTCAGCTCGTAGATCGCGTCGACCGCGCCCGAGCCGAGGGCGACGGGCTGGTTGTCGTCGCCGTAGTTGATGTAGTGGATCTCGTCGAGATAGACGTCGCCGCCCCAGTAGACGAAATCCTTGCCGTCGGTGGTCTGGGTGACGCGCTTGAGGATGCAGCGCTCGCCCACCGCGAGTTCGGCCAGCGTATAGGGGCCGGTGCCGATGGGATTGTCCGAGAAGGGCGCGGTGAAGCTGGGATGCACGATCTGCGCCGGATATTCGGCGCAGTCCTGCGGCAGCGACAGCACCGGGCGCGACATGTGCAGGCGCAGCGTATGGCTGTCCACCACCTCGACCGCGCCTTCGGTCGGCGCGCGCATGGCCTTGCCCTTCTCGTCCTTCTCGCCGGTCTCGGTGGACAGGGCGCTGAAGCTCGACAGGCCGATATTCGACGAGCCGAGCTTCGAATCGCTCCAGCGGCGGATGTTGAAGGCGACGTGTTCGGCGGTCAGCTCCTCGCCATTGTGCCACATCACGCCCTTGCGGACATGCAGCGTCCAGGTCTTGAGGTCTTCCGACGCCTCCCAGGATTCGAGCAGCATCGGGCGCGCCACGTTGTCGGGGCCGAGCAGCGTCAGGTATTCGGTGATCGGCCGGCTCTGGTTGGCGCCGTCGTTCCAGCCGTAAAGCGCGGGGTCGTCCATCTTGGCGATCCGCTGGCCGAGGCGCAGGATGCCGCCCTTCTTCGCGTTGGCATCGGCCGGCGGGAAGGGCAGGTTGCCCTCCTGCGCATAGGCCGGCAGCGGCAGGCCCGCCATCGCGCTCGCCGTGGCGATGGAGGCGCCGACGGTCACCGCCAGCCGCAGGAAATTGCGCCGGTCGATCTTGCCGTTGTCGAGCTGGTGCTTGAGCAGATGCACGAGCGGGTTGTTCCTGGTCTCGGTCATGTGGGTCTCCTTGCGTCTGTTGGTTTCGGGGGGGCGGTCGCGCGCCATGGAGCGGAAGATGACGGGGGGCGCCGTTCAGGCGGCGGCGGTGACCATGATCTCCACGCGATAGGCGTCGCCGGCCATGCGGGCCTCGACGGTGGCGCGCACCGGCATCGCGGCGGGGTCGATCCAGGCGTCCCAGGCCTCGTTCATCCGGTCGAAATCGGCGATGTCGCGCAGCCAGATCACCGCGCTCAGCACCTTGGTCTTGTCGGTGCCGGCGGCGGCGAGGAAATGGTCGATCTTGGCCAGCGTGTCGCGGGTCTGCTGGACCACGTCGCCGCTCAGGTCGTCGGCGGTCATGCCGGCGAGATAGACGGTGCCGTTATGGGTCAGGGCGCGGCAGAAGCGCTGGCCGTTGGCGTGGCGGGTGATGGTCATGTCGTCTCCTTCAGCAGGTCGGTTGCGCCCTCGGCGGGCGCGAGATCGGCGGCGGACAGGCCGAGCGCGGCGAGATCCTCGGGGAAGGGCCGGTCCAGCACGCGGGCGGCGATGATGCGCGACAGCGCGGCCGAGGTCTTGATGCCGTAGCCGCCCTGCCCGACCAGCCAGAAGAAGCCCGCCGCGTCCGGCGCCTCGCCCACCACGGGCGAGCCGCCGGGCGCGAAGGTGCGCAACCCCGCCCAGGCATGGAGGACGCGGCGGACCTGAAGCGTCGTCGCGCGCTCCAGCCGGTCGGCGCCGATGGCGATGTCGATGTCCTCGGGCCAGGCGTCCATCGGCGGGCTGGGCGTCGCGTCGCCGGGCGAGACCATGATCTGCCCGCCGGTGACCTTGAAATAGAACTCGCCCCCCACGTCGTTGAGCAGCGGCCAGGCCCGGAAATCCATGTCCTGCGGGCCGGCGATGTTGAAGGCGGTGCGCCGCATCGGCACCAGCCCCACCGGGCGCACCCCGGCGCGCCGCGCGATCTCGTCGCCCCAGGCCCCGGCGGCGTTGACGAGGCGCGGCGCGCGGAACCGGCCCACCGGCGTCTCCACCTCCCAGTCGGCGCCGTGGCGCGCGACGGAGAGCGCCTCGGCCCCGGTCACGATCCCGGCGCCGGCGCGGCGCGCGCCGCGCAGGAAGCCCTCATGCAGCCCGTTCACGTCGATGTCCTTCGAGTCGGGCTCGATGATCGCATGGGCGACGTAGTCGCGGCGCAGCACCGGGATGCGGGCGATGGCCTCGTCCACCGGAAGCGCGGCGATCGAGGGCACGAAGCGGCGCGCCCGCTCCAGCTCGAAGGCGATCAGCTCGGCCTGGTCGGCGCGCGCGATGGTGATCATCCCGCGCGGCCCGAGCAGCGGATGGTCGGCGAACCCCTCGGGCGGGTTGGTCAGGAAGTCGCGGCTGCCGATGGCGAGGCGGCGGATGACCGGGGTGCCGTAATTCTCGGTGAAACTCGCCGCCGAGCGCCCGGTCGAATGATGCCCGCAGCGGTCCTCGCGCTCCAGCACCACCACGCGGGCGGCGGGGGCCAGCCGATAGGCGGCGCTCGCGCCGGCGATGCCGCCGCCAATGACAATGACATCCGCCTCGGACATGGCATGCGTCAACAAACACCCCCTTCGGGTAAGCGGCCCCGATCCCCGCCGATGGCCATGGCCTGCCCGATGTTCGGGGCCGGGATCGGAAAGGCGATTGTCTCGCAAGGGGCGCGGGTCTGCCGACCCCGGTTCCGGATATATGCCGGCCGGCCTTTGGCCAGTATGCGATCCGTCCCCCTGCTTTCGCTTCTGACGAGCGATGCCTCCAAGGTAGCGGCTCCCGACCCCCGGTCGAGAAGAACTTTTATATCCAATGACACCAGAAATTTAGGGCTTGAGTTTCCCATGGGCTTGTCGCCATGACAGGTCCGACGCCACATTGAGCCCCGCTCTCCCCGCCGCAGAGGATGACTGGACGGTCGCGATGAAAAGCCCCTCGAAACAGCCCTTGCCGCTGAACTACATCCGCTCGTTCGAAAGCGCCGCGCGCAATCTCAGCTTCACCGCGGCGGCCGAGGAGCTGGGCTATACCCAGGCGGCGATCAGCAGCCATATCCGCGCGCTGGAGCATTACATCGGCTGGCAGCTGTTCGTCCGCTACCCGCGCAGCCTGCGCCTGACCGAGATGGGCGAGGCGTTCCTGCCCACGCTGCGCCAGGCGCTCGAACAGATCGACCAGGCGACCGAGGCCATCGTGGCGCGCGCCCATAGCCGCACGGTGGTGATCAGCTGCCCGGTCAGCCTGGCCGAGAACTGGCTCGCGCAGGTGCTGACCGGCTTCCGGCGCGCGCATGGCGACATCGAGATCGTGCTGCAAGGCACGGTATGGGAGGATCCGCTGGAACAGCAGGCCGACCTCATCATCTCGGTGCGCCGGTTCGACTCGCAGCCCGCCGCGTCGGAGCTGATGTGGGAGGACGAGCTGGTGCTGGTCTGCGCGCCGGAGCTCGCCGGGGGCGCCGCCCCGATCCGCACGCCGGCCGATCTGGCCAACAAGGAATGGATCTTCGTCCTCGGCCGGCAGGAATGCTGGCACGCCATGGCCGAGGCCATCGGGCAGGACGAGACCCGCCACCAGAAGCGGATCACCACGAATTCCACCAATATCGCGCTGGAACTGGCGGCGCAGGGCGCGGGGCTGGTGGTCACGCAGCGCTCGCTCGCCCAGCTCTATCTCCGGCGCGGGCTGCTGGTGGAGCCGCTGGCGCTGACGCGGCCGAGCCCCTGGGCCTATTACCTGTCGGTCAATCCGCTGTCGCGCGGCAGCCATCACCGCATCCTGCGCGACTGGCTGATGACCTGCGCGACCGCCGATTTCCCGAAACCGCGCGCCGAATAGGCCGCGGCGGCGTCTCAGCGGCAGGTTCTCCCGCAGGTCTCGACGAAGGCGCGGATCGCGGCGATGCGCGGGCCGGAGCGGCGCCAGAGCACGCCCACGCGGCGGCGCCCGCCGCCCTCCAGCGGCAGCTTGCGCAGGCGCAGCCCTTCCGGCCAGGGCGGCGACCAGTCCGGCACGATGGCGATGCCCAGCCCCCGGCTGACCAGCGCCGCGATGGACTCCAGCGCGTCGAGCTCCAGCCATTCGCGCACCTTCAGCCGGTGCTGCCGCAGCCAGGCGTCGACGATCTGCCCGCCCCACTGGTTGCGGTCATAGCGGATGAAGCGCGCCTGCCGGATCGCCTCCTGCACGCTCTCGACCGGCATCGCCTCGGGGTGGATCAGCACCAGCGGCTCCTCGCGCAGCGGCAGCCAGTCCAGCGATTTCGGGATCTGGAACGGCGGCTGGACGAGCACCGCCGCGTCGATCTCCTCGGCCAGGACGCTGTGATAGAGATCCACCGACGACCCCGGCCGGATGAAAAGCTCGATGCGCGGATGGAGCGCGCCCAGTTCGGCGATGACCTCGGGCAGCAGGCCGGTCAGCGCCGTCGCGGTGGAGCCGAGCCGCAATTCGCCCGCCGGCAGGTCGTTGGCGGCCAGCGCGCGCAGGTCGCGCGCCTCCTCGATCAGCCGGCGCGCGGCTTGCAGCACCGCCAGCCCCGAGGCGGTGGGCCGTACCGTGCGCCCCGCGCGGGCCACCAGCGAATGCCCCAATTCCCGCTCCAGCGCCTTCAGGCGCTGCGTCACCGCCGCGGGCGTGAGGTTCAGCCGCCGCGCCGCCCCCGCGATGGAGTTGCAGTCGGCGACCTCGACGAAGCTTTCCAGGAAACGGATGTCCATCTGTCACATTCTCTATCTTCTGATGCTAGAAGAACAGAGATTTTACGATGTCCCGAAACGCTCTACAACACGCCGACCACGCGGCAATCAGGGAGATCCGCCATGTCCGTGCAGGACAAGTTCGCCAGGCTCGGCACCGACAACGCCCCCGGCCAGGAGGTGCGGCAGAAGACCGACGGGCTGCACAATGCGATGCGCGGCGCGGTGCTGGAGGGGCGGCCGGTCGATTTCTCGCATGGCGACGTGGACGCCTTCACCCCGACGCCCGGCGCGTTCGATGCCTTCGCCGGGGGCTTCGCCCGGGGCGGCGCGCAGGCCTATACCGAATATCGCGGCGCGGCGGCGATCCGCGAGGATCTGGCCGGCAAGCTCGCCGCCTTCACCGGCGCGCCGGTCGATGCCGCCGAGGGCATGATCCTGACCCCCGGCACGCAGGGCGCGCTGTTCCTCGCCGTGGCGAGCAGCGTGGGGCGCGGCGACAAGGTGGCCATCGTCCAGCCCGACTACTTCGCCAACCGCAAGCTGGTGGAGTTCTTCGAGGGCGAGATCGTCCCGGTCCGGCTCGACTATCTCAAGTCGGACATGGCGGCGGGGCTCGACCTCGGCCAGCTGGAAGACGCCTTCCGGCAGGGCGCGCGGGTCTTCGTCTTCTCCAACCCGAACAATCCGGCCGGCGTGGTCTATTCCGCCGCCGAGATCGCCGAGATCGCCGCGCTGGCCAACCGCTACGGCGCGACCGTCATCGTCGACCAGCTCTATTCGCGGCTGCGCTATGGCGGCGTCACCTATACCCATCTGCGCGCCGCCGGCATCGAGGCGGACAATGTGATCACCATCATGGGGCCGTCCAAGACGGAATCGCTCAGCGGCTTCCGGCTGGGCGTCGCCTTCGGCGCGCCGCGGCTGATCGGGCGGATGGAGAAGTTGCAGGCCATCGTGTCGCTGCGGGCGCCCGGCTACAACCAGGCGGTGTTCGCCACCTGGTTTTCCGAGCCGGCGGGCTGGATGGAGGAACGCATCCGGCTGCACGAGGCGATCCGCGACGACCTGCTGCGCGTGCTTCACGCCGCCGGGATCGCGGCGCGCGCGCCGCAGGCCGGCAGCTACCTGTTCCCGCGCCTGCCGGACCTCGCCGTCGGCCCGGCGGATTTCGTGCGCCTGCTGCGCCTGCAAGCCGGCGTCACCGTCACGCCGGGCACCGAGTTCAGCCCGCATTGCGCGGCGAGCGTGCGGCTGAACTTCTCGCAGGACCACGAGGCGGCGGTGCGGGCGGTGGAGCGGCTGGCCGCGCTGGCCGGACGCTACGCGGCATGAGCGGGGCCGGCCCCGCCCTGCCGGTGCCGCAGGGGCTCTACCGGCCCGCCACCCGCGCGGGCGGCCTGATCTTCACCGCCGGCATGACGCCCCGGCGCGATGGCGCGATGCTGGTCACCGGCCCGGTCGGCCGCGACGATCCGCCCGAAGCGTGGCGCGCGGCGGTGGAGCTTGCCGCCGCCAACGCGCTCGCCGCCGCCGCCAGCCAGCTCGCCGAGGGCGAGCGGATCGCCGCCGTGCCCAGCCTGACGGTGTTCATCGCCGCCGAGACCGGCTTCACCGCCCATGCGCGGCTGGCGGATTTCGCCTCCGCCCTTCTGCGGGAGGAACTGGGCGAGGCCGGTATCGGCAGCCGCGCCGCCGTGGGCGTGGCGACGCTGCCCGGCAATGCGCCGGTGGAGATCCAGCTTGTCGCGGTGGTCGCCGCGGGCGCTTGACCGGCTGTCCCCGGCGGCGCCGGACGGAGCGCCCGGACCCGGCGGCTCGCTGGTCCGGGGCCCCGGCGGAAGGGAGTGGGAGTCGAACCCACCCGGGACAGGCCCGCTGCCCCAACCGGATTTGAAGTCCGGCCGCCCCACCGGAGACGATTCCCATCCAAGGCCGTCCTGTCTGGCTAAGTCAGGAACGGCAGCGTCGCAAGGTGCATAATCCGCGACCGCCGGGCAATGGCGCTTCGCCGGGCGATCCATGGCCGGGCAGGGGCGGGAACGGGTTCCGGCCCGCGCGTCCGATCGGATATGTCTTATCGAAAATATCGACTTGCGGGCGGATCGGCGGTAGCCTGAGAACCGACCACCGCTCGATCCGAGCAACCTAGATTTATCAAGGCAGTGAAGGGAGGGTCCAGTGAATATCGACCTTTCGCGCCGCGGCTTTCTGAAGCTGGCGGGTGCGGGGGTGGCGGCGACGTCGCTCGGGGTCATGGGCTTCGGGCAGGCGGAGGCGAGGGTCGCGGCGCATGTGCGCGATTTCAAGCTGGCCACCACCACCGAGACACGCAACATCTGCACCTATTGCTCCGTCGCCTGCGGGATCATCCTCTATTCCAGGGGCGATCTGGCGGCGGGCGAGACGGCGGAGCTGATCCATATCGAGGGCGACGCCGATCACCCGACCAATCGCGGCACGCTCTGCCCGAAAGGCGCGGCGCTCAAGGATTACGTCAAGGCCGAAACCCGGCTGACCCATCCGCGCCACCGCGCGCCGGGCGCCGACAGGTTCACCGAGATCTCGTGGGACGAGGCGCTCGACAAGATCGCCCGCGCGGTCAAGGACGACCGCGACGCCAACCTGATCGAGAGGAACGCCGATGGCGTGACGGTCAACCGGCTGACCACCACCGGCTTCCTCGCGGCCTCGGCCACCACGAACGAAACCTCCTGGGCCACCTGGAAAGTGGTGCGCTCGCTGGGGATCGTAGGATTCGACAACCAGGCGCGCGTCTGACACGGCCCCACGGTGTCCAGTTTGGGCCCGACATTTGGCCGTGGAGCGATGACCAACTCCTGGACCGACATCAAGAATACCGACCTCGTTGTCATCATGGGCGGCAACGCCGCCGAGGCGCATCCCTGCGGCTTCAAATGGGTGACCGAGGCCAAGCACCATCGCGGCGCCAAGCTGATCGTCGTCGACCCGCGCTTCAACCGCTCGGCGTCGGTGTCGGATTACTATGCCCCGATCCGCCCCGGCTCGGACATCGCCTTCCTGATGGGGGTGATCCGCTGGTGCATCGAGAACGACAAGGTGCAGTGGGATTATGTCCGCAACTACACCAATGTCTCCTATCTGGTGCGCGAGGATTTCGGCTGGTCCGACGGCATGTTCACCGGCTATGACGCCGAGAAGCGCAGCTACGACCAGACGAGCTGGGAATACCAGATCGGCGAGGACGGCTTCGTCCTGACCGACGAGACGTTGCAGCATCCGCGCACCGTCTGGCAGCTTCTGAAGAAGCATGTCGAGGTCTACACGCCCGAATTCGTGGAAAACCTCTGCGGCACGCCCAAGGACCGCTTCCTGAAGATCTGCGAGATGATCGGCGAGACATCGGCGCCCGACAAGGCGATGACCTCGATGTATGCGCTCGGCTGGACGCAGCATTCCAAGGGCGCGCAGAACATCCGCGGCATGGCGATGCTCCAGCTTCTGCTGGGCAATATCGGCGTGGCGGGCGGCGGGATGAACGCCCTGCGCGGGCATTCCAACATCCAGGGCCTGACCGATGTGGGCCTGATGTCGAACCTGCTGCCCGGCTATCTGGCGATGCCGCGGGAGACGGAACCCGACTTCGCCACCTACATGTCGACGCGGGGCAACAAGCCGCTGCGCCCCAACCAGATGAGCTACTGGCAGAACTACAACAAGTTCATGGTCAGCTTCCTCAAGGCGCTGTGGGGCGACAGGGCGACGGCGGAAAACGGCTGGGGCTACGACTGGCTGCCCAAGCTCGACATCGCGCAATACGACGCCATGCGCATGTTCGACATGATGAAGAACGGCAAGGTCAACACCTACTTCTTCCAGGGCTTCAACGCGCTGCTCAGCTTCCCGAACCGGGCCAAGATGACCGAGGCGTTCTCGAACCTGAAGCTGATGGTGGTGATGGACCCGCTGGAGACCGAGACGGCTTCGTTCTGGGAAAACCACGGCATCCATAACGAGGTGGATACGGCCGCCATCCAGACCGAGGTGCTGGAACTGCCGACGACCTGCTTCGCCGAGGACGAGGGCGCCACGGTGAATTCGGGCCGCTGGCTGCAATGGCACTGGGCCGGGGCCTCGCCGCCGGGCGAGGCCAGGAGCGATGTCTGGATCATGTCGCAGATCTATCTGCGGGTGAGGAAGCTCTACGAACAGGAAGGCGGCAAGGCCCCCGAGCCGATCCTGAACCTGTCCTGGGACTATGAGGACCCCGAGGAACCCACCCCCGCCGAACTGGCGCGCGAGCTGAACGGCCGCGCGCTGGAAACGCTCCACGATCCGGCCGACCCGACCAAGGTCGTGCTGGAGGCGGGGCAGCAGCTTTCCGGCTTCGGCCAGATGCGCGACGATGGCTCGACCATGGGCGCCTGCTGGATCTATGCCGGCTGCTGGACCGAGGCGGGCAACATGATGGCGCGGCGCGACAACAGCGACCCGTCCGGCATGGGCGTGTTCCAGAACTGGTCCTTCTCCTGGCCGGCCAATCGCAGGGTGCTCTACAACCGCGCCTCCTGCGACCCGGATGGCAAGCCCTGGGATCCGAGCCGGACGCTGATCGAGTGGAACGGCGAGAAATGGGCCGGCGCGGACATCCCGGACATCGCCGTCACGGCGAAGCCGCGCGAGGTCGGGCCGTTCATCATGAACCCCGAGGGCACCGGCCGCTTCTTCAGCCGCAAGCTGATGCGCGACGGGCCGTTCCCGACCCATATGGAGCCGTTCGAAAGCCCGGTGGCCAATCCGCTGAACCCGGAGATGCGCGGCAACCCGGTGGCGCGGGTCTTCGCCGACGATCTGGAGAACATGGCGACCAGCGCGGAATTCCCGTTCGTCGCCACCTCCTACCGGCTGACCGAGCATTTCCACTACTGGACCAAGCACAACCGGGTGAACGCGGTGAACCAGCCCGAGTTCTTCGTCGAGATCAGCGAGGAGCTGGCCGCCGAGAAGGGCATCGCCAAGGGCGCGCGGGTGCGGGTCTGGTCGAAGCGCGGCCAGGTCTGGGCCAAGGCGGTGGTCACCAAGCGGATCCGCCCGCTGATCTGCGACGGCAAGCCCGTCCATGTCATCGGCATCCCGATCCATTGGGGCTTCAAGGGCGCCGCGCGCAAGGGCTTCGGCCCGAACTCGCTGGGGCCCTTCGTGGGCGACGCCAATATCGAGACGCCGGAATTCAAGGCCTATCTCGTCAATATCGAGCTTGCGGAGGGTATCGCATGACCGAACGCGCGCCCCAACCCGTCACGGCGGCGGCGAACCCGCCCGTCTCGCCGCTGGCCTCGAACCTCCTGCCCTCGGATGTGGTCAGGGCCTCGGCCACGCCGAACCTGCCCGCGCCCGAGCGGCAGCTGGACAAGGTGGCCAAGCTGATCGACGTGTCGAAATGCATCGGCTGCAAGGCCTGCCAGTCGGCCTGCATCGAGTGGAACGACACCCACCCGGATGTCGAGGAGAATGTCGGGGTCTATGAAAACCCCCACGACCTGACCCCCGACATGTTCACGCTGATGCGCTTCTCGGAATACGAGAACCCGGAAAGCGGCGATCTGGAATGGCTGATCCGCAAGGACGGCTGCATGCATTGCGAGGATCCGGGCTGCCTGAAATCCTGCCCGGCCCCCGGCGCCATCGTGCAATATTCCAACGGCATCGTGGACTTCATCTCCGACAACTGCATCGGCTGCGGCTATTGCGTGACGGGCTGCCCGTTCAACATCCCGCGCATCTCCCGCACCGCGCATGTGTCGAAGAAATGCACGCTCTGCTCCGACCGGGTGGCGGTGGGGCAGGGGCCGGCCTGCGCCAAGGCCTGCCCGACGCAGGCGATCACCTTCGGCACCAAGGAAAGCCAGATCGCGCTGGCCGAGGAGCGTATCGCCGACCTGAAGTCGCGCGGCTACGAGAATGCCGGGCTCTACGATCCGCAGGGCGTGGGCGGCACCCATGTGATGTATGTGCTGCATCACGCCGACCAGCCCTCGCTTTATTCCGGCCTGCCGGACGACCCGCATATCTCGCCGGTGGTCGCGGGCTGGAAGGGGCCGGCCAAGACGGTCGGGCTGGCGGCGATCGGGCTGGCGGCGGTGGGCTCCGTCCTGCACGGGATCTTCGCCAAGCCGAACACCGTCTCCGAGCATGAGGAGCACGAGGCCGAGGACCTGGTCGGCGACAACCGGAAGGAGGTCTGACAATGAGGCGCGTCTACTCCGCCCCCGGCGATCATATCGAGACCCGGCATCCGGTGACGGTCAGCCGCTACCGGGGCTTCACCCGGGCGAACCACTGGCTGACGGCGGGCTGCATGATCCTGCTTCTGCTGTCGGGCTTCGCCTTCTTCTCGCCCTCGCTCTATTTCCTGACCGCGCTGTTCGGCGGCGGGGCGACCGCGCGCTGGCTGCACCCGGTGATCGGGATCGTGCTGTTCTTCAGCTTCCTCGGCCTGTTCATCCAGATGTGGCGGCTGAACCTGCCCCGGCGCGAGGATGTGGAATGGGCGATGAAGACCGGCGACGTCCTGACCGGGCGCGAGGAGAACCTGCCCGAGCTCGGCAAGTACAATGCCGGGCAGAAGACGGTGTTCTGGGCGATGGCCGGGCTGATCGTGGTGCTGATCGTCAGCGGCTTCATGATCTGGGAACAGCAGATCCCGCTCTGGCGCGATTATGCGCCGGTGCTGGCCTCGATCCCGGCGCGGCGCATCGCGGTGGCGGTCCATGCCTCGGCGGCGTTCCTGACGATCATGGTGTTCATCCTGCATGTCTATGCGGCGATCTGGACCCGCGGCACGTTGCGCGCCATGACGCGCGGCACGGTGACCGGCGGCTGGGCCTTCCGCCACCACCGCAAATGGCTGCGCGAACTGGCTGGACGGCAGGGTTCCGGTCCGGCAGAGTGAACCGGCGGAATCCGGGCTCCGGGCCTCCCGACCCGTTCGGGGGGCCGTTTTCTTCGGCAAGGAGGCGTGGCCGGTCGGCCCGTGCAAATGATGGCAGAGACCCCGCAACCCGACCCCTCGATGATCGGCGGCGTGGCCGAGGCGCCCTTCGCCCTGATCCCGGCGGCGCTGCCGCTGTTCCAGAGCCGGGCGAAGCGTTTCGCCTTCCTGGCCGAGAGCAGCGAGCTGAAGCCCTATCTCGACTTCCTCGCCGCGCTGACCCGCTTGCAGGCCCGGCTGGTGGCGCAGCTTCCCGCCCCGGCGCCGCTGCCCGCCGCCCGGCTGGCGCAGGCCCGGGCGGCCGGGATGCCGCCCATCGACCGCGCCGCGCTGGCGGCCGACCCCGCGCTGCACGAGACGCTCGCCGCGCTGGCCGAGGGCGCGGCGGAGCTGGCGATGCCGGAGCCCGCGCGCATCGCGCTGGAGGCGGTGCGGGCGGCGGATGCCGCCGACCGGGGCTGGCTTCTGGGCAATATCCTCTCGGACACCATCCCCGAGGACAGCGTGGCGCCGCATCTCTTCGCCGCCGCCGCCGTGCAGGTGCATCTGGCGCGGCTGGCCGGCACGCTGGCGGGCGACGATCTGGTTCCGGTCGGCACCGGCCTCTGCCCGGCCTGCGGCGGGCGGCCCGTCACCTCCTCGGTGCGGGGCGAGCAGGGGGTGGAGAATGTCCGCTACGCTTCCTGCGCCTGCTGCGCGACGCGCTGGAACGAGGTGCGGGTGAAATGCCTCTGCTGCGGCTCGACCCGGGGGATCACCTATCGCTCGGCGGAGACGCATGACGCCTCGGTCAAGGCGGAGTGCTGCGCGGAATGCCGGTCCTGGGTGAAGATCCTCTATCAGGTGAAGAACCCGACGCTCGACCCGGTGGCGGATGACGTGGGCAGCCTCGGCCTCGACATGCTGATGAAGGAGACGCGGTTCCGCCGCGCCGGGTTCAACCCCTTCCTTGTGGGCTATTGATGGAGGGGTTCCGCGCCCTGCCCTCGGTGGACCAGTGCCTGCTCGCGCCGGAGGTGCAGGCGCTGCTGGCGGAGCATGGCCGCACCGCCGTCGTCGCGGCGCTGCGGGCGCGGCTGGATGCGGCGCGGGCGGCGATCCGGGCCGGCGCCGATGGCGCGGCGGAGGCCGGCCGGCTGATCCCCGCGCTTGCCGCCGATCTGACTGAGGCCGGCCGGGGCACGCTGTTTCCCGTGCTGAACCTCACCGGCACCGTGCTGCACACCAACCTTGGCCGTGCCATCCTTGCGGATGAGGCGATCCGGGCGGCGGCGGAGGCGATGGCGCACCCGCTGGCGCTGGAATTCGACCTCGGCGGCGGCGCGCGGGGCCAGCGCGACGACCATCTGCGCGGTCTGCTGCGCGAACTGACCGGGGCCGAGGACGCCACGATCCTCAACAACAACGCCGCCGCCGTGCTGATCGCGCTGAACACCTTCGGGCAGGGGCGCGAGGCCATCGTGTCGCGCGGCGAGCTGATCGAGATCGGCGGCGCCTTCCGCATGCCCGACATCATGGCCCGCGCCGGGGCGCGGCTGGTCGAGGTCGGCACCACCAACCGCACCCATCCGCGCGACTATGAAGCGGCGCTGCGGCCGGAGACCGGGGTGATCCTCAAGGTCCATACCTCCAACTACCGGATCGAGGGCTTCACCGCCGAGGTTCCCGCCGCCACGCTGTCGGGCATCGCCCGCAAGGCCGGGGTGCCGCTGCTGAACGACCTCGGCTCCGGCTCGCTGGTCGATCTGGCGCGCTTCGGCCTGCGGCGCGAGCCGACGGTGGCCGAGGCGGTGGCGGAGGGCGCCGATCTGGTGACCTTCTCGGGCGACAAGCTCCTGGGCGGGCCGCAGGCGGGGTTCATCGTCGGCCGGCGCGAGCTGATCGCGGCGATCAACCGGAACCCGCTGAAACGCGCGCTGCGGCTGGACAAGATCCGCATCGCCGCGCTGGAGGCCACCTTGCGGCTTTACCGCGACCCCGACCGGCTGGCCGAACGCCTGCCCACGCTGCGCTTCCTGTCGCGGCCGAGGGCCGAGATCGCGGCGCAGGCCGCCCGGCTGGCGCCGCGGGTCGATGCGCTGCTGCGGCCGCATGGCTTTGCCGCCGCCGCTTGCGACTGCGACAGCCAGGTGGGGTCGGGCGCGCTGCCGACCGATACCCTCCCCTCGGCGGGCCTGCGGCTGACCGGGGCGGGCGGCGACGCGCCCGACCGCCTCTCGGCCCGGCTGCGGGCGCTGCCGGTGCCGGTGATCGGCCATATCGCGGGCGGCGCGCTGATCCTCGACCTGCGCTGCCTCGACCGGGACGCGGCGCTGCTGGAAGCACTGGCCGCGTCATGATCGTCGGCACGGCGGGCCATATCGACCATGGCAAGACCGCGCTGGTCAAGGCGCTGACCGGGGTGGACGCCGACCGGCTGGCCGAGGAGAAGGCGCGCGGCATCACCATCGACCTCGGCTTCGCCTATGCCGATCTGGGCGGCGGCCGGGTGACCGGCTTCGTCGACGTGCCGGGGCACGAGCGGCTGATCCACACCATGCTGGCCGGGGCGGGCGGCATCGACATGGCGCTGCTGGTGGTGGCCGCCGATGACGGCATCATGCCGCAGACGCGCGAGCATCTGGCGATCCTCGGCCTGCTGGGCCTGACGCGGGGCATCGTCGCGCTGACCAAGGCCGATCTCGCCGGGCCCGAGCGGCGGGCGCAGGTCACGGCGGAGATCCGCGACACGCTGGCGGGCGGCGGGCTGGCGGCGGCGCCGGTCCTGCCGGTCTCCGCGCTGACCGGCGAGGGTATCGCGGAGCTGCGCGCCCGGCTGGCGGCGGCCGAGGCCGAGATCGCGCTGCGCGACGGCAGCGGGCGGTTCCGCTTCGCCGTCGATCGCAGCTTCACCCTCGCCGGCGTCGGCACCGTGGTCTCGGGCATGGTGCTGGGCGGCAAGGTGGCGCTGGACGACATCGTGGCCGTCAGCCCCTCGGGCCTGACGGCGCGGGTGCGCGGCATCCATGCCCAGAACCGCAAGGCGGCCGAGGGGCTGGCCGGGCAGCGCTGCGCGCTGAACCTCGCCGGCGACGGCATCGGCAGAGAGGCGATCCATCGCGGCGACATGGTGCTGGACCCGGCGCTCCATGCGCCCTCCGACCGGATCGACGCGGAACTCTCGGTGCTGGCGTCGGAAGCCCGTCCGGTGGACACATGGTTTCCCGCCCGCCTGCACAGCCATGCGGCCGAGGCGGGTGTGCGGGTGGTCCCGCTGCGAGGCCCCGTCGCCCCCGGAGAGACCGGCCTCGTGCAACTGGTGCTGGATCGCCCCTTGGCCGCGCTGGCGGGCGACCGCTTCATCCTGCGCGACACCTCGGCCAGCCGCACCTTGGGCGGCGGGCGTTTCCTCGACCTGCGGCCGCCCGCCCGGAAGCGCGGCACGCCGGAGCGGCTGGCGCTGCTCGCGGCGGCGGGCGAGGCCGATCCCGCCCGTGCGCTGGCCGGGCAGGCCGCCATCGCCCCGGTGGACCTGCCGGCCTTCCTGCGCGACCGCGGGCTCATGCCCGATGCGGCGCTGCCGGGGCGCGCCGGGCTGGCGCGGCTCGGCGATCTGGTGCTGCCCCCCGCCGCCTTGCGCGCGCTGAGGGACGGGCTGGCCGAGACGCTCGCCGCCTTTCACGCCGAGACCCCCGACCTTCCCGGCCTCGGGCGCGAGAAGCTGCGGCTGACCCTGCGCCCAAGGCTGCCCAAGCCCGAATTCCTGCTCTTCCTGCGGGCCGAGGCCGAGGCGGGCCATGTGGTGCTGGACGGCGCCTTCCTGCGCCTGCCCGGCCATGAGGTGAGGCTCTCGCCCGAGGACGAGGCGCTTTACGCCCGCATCCTGCCGCAGCTTCTGGGCGAGACCCGCTTCCGCCCGCCGCGCGTGCGCGACTTCGCCACCGAATTCGGCGTGGACGAGCGCGAGCTGCGCCGGATATTGCGGATGACGCAGAAGCTGGGCCGCACCGACCAGATCGCGCAGGACCATTTCTTCGCGCGCGCGGTCACGCGGGAAATGGCCGCGATCCTGCGCGATGTCGCGGCCGAGGCCCCCGACGGCTGGTTCACCGCCCCCGCCTTCCGCGACCGGCTGGACAATGGCCGCAAGGTGGCGATCCAGATCCTCGATTTCTTCGACCGGCTGGGCTTCACCCTGCGCCGGGGCGACCTGCGCCGCCTGAACCCGCACCGGGCCGACCTGTTCGACACCTGACGGGCCCGGAAGCGGCGGCGCGTCCCGGGCGGGCCAGCGGCCATGAAAGGCCCGACCGCGGGTCCGCGCCCGTGGTCTGCCGGATCGTCGCACGGAGCCCTGCCGGAAGGCGGGCCCTGCCGGGGCAGGGCCGGGGCGTCAGTTCCAGGTGCCGTCCATCTTCTCGATCATGATATGGCCGTTCGGTTCGAGCGTGGCGCGCCGGATCTCCTGCGGGCCGCCGCAGCCGGCAAGCCGCATGGCATTGAGGAAATCCTCCTCGCTCACCAGTTGCCGGCGCAACATCGCGCGATCGACCTTGCCGTCGCAGGCCAGAACGGCGGCCCTCCCCTCCGCCAGCCCGCGGAAGCGGGCGGAGCGCGACGAGAGCCACGCCACCACCCAGTTGATCGCGATCAGCGTCGTCGCCATGATGAACGCGCCGGTCAACGAGTTGTCGCCGCCATTGATGCCGTTCTGGACGGTGTTGCCGACCAGGATCAGCAGGATCAGGTCGAAAGGGGTGAACTGCCCCATGGCCCGCTTGCCCGATATGCGCATCAGGACCATGACCAGCAGGTATATCACCGTCCCCCGAAGCACGAAGTGCCACCAGGGCGCGGTCAGGGAGAACAGGTCGGACATGGCTTTTCCGGGGATGGTTCCGCGCAACGCGTCGCCGGGGCAGGATAGTGCGCATCCGGCCATCCCGGAACAGGCAATTTCCGCGACCGGGGGGTG
>JBDHSR010000011.1:0-25615 GCA_039808305.1 Gemmobacter sp.
CGCGGCGGCGGTGGCCCGCGCGCTGGAACGCACCGGGCTGGCCGCGCTGGCCGACCGCCGGGCGACCGAGCTGTCGGGCGGCGAGCTGGCGCGCGCGCTGATCGCCCGCGCGCTGGCGCAGGAAACCCCGCTCCTGATGGCGGACGAACCCATTGCCGGGCTCGACCCCGCGCAGCAGATCCGCAGCATGGAGGTGTTCCGCGCGCTGGCCGACGAGGGGCGGGCGGTGCTGGCCTCGCTGCACGATCTGGGGCTTGCGGCGCGCTATTGCACGCGGCTGGTGGCGATGCAGGCGGGGCGCGTCGTGGCCTCCGGCCCGCCCGCCGAGGTGCTGACGCCGGACCTGCTGCGCGAGGTGTTCGGGGTGACCGCCTTCTTCGCCGAAACCCCGGAGGGGCCGGTGTTCCAGCCCTTGGCGGTACTCTGATGGTGCGGCTTGCCCGGCCCTGGCTCACCTTCGATCTCGGGGCGCCGCATCGGGTGCTGAGCTTCGCGCCGCATCGCCCCGGCTTCGTCACCGCCCGCCGCATCGCATGGCGCGAGGTGCGCAACGCCGACCTGCCGCCCGGCCTCGACGTGCAGGACTGGTTCGAGGCGGAACTGGCCGAGGCCGGGCTTTCGGACGCGGTGGCGATGCTGACCTCGCGCGACATCGGCCGGTTCCGGCAGGCGGAGGCCACGGTGGAGGGCGTCGGCGCCGCCTGCCTCGCCACGGTCGGCCTCGGCAATGCCGAGCGGATCGGGCGGCGGCGCAGCCATGCCGGCGGCTATGGCACGATCAATATCGCCGTCCGCCTTTCGGCGCCGCTCACCGACACCGCGCTGATCGAGGCGCTGAGCATCGCGGCCGAGGCCCGCACGGCGGCGGTGATGGAGGCGGGGCTGCGCCTGCCGACCGGCATCGCCACCGGCACCGGCACCGATTGCCTCGCCATCGCCGCGCCGGCGGGGACGGGGGCCTATGCCGGCCTGCACACCTCCATCGGCGAGGCCCTGGGCCGCGCCGTCCTTGATGCGGTGGCGGCGGGCGCCGCCGACTGGATGGCCGAGCATGACCGGCTGCCCGAACTGCCCGCATAGTTGAGCCGTATTTTCGGGGAATTGCGGGCAAAGGCCGCAATGCCGCCTTTCCCGGCGCCCGCTCCGCCATGGTCCGATCCCATCCCGCCGCCATCCTGCCCCCGGGTGTGATTATGGTGTTCTGGGGGGCGGGATGCGCTTCGATGTGCTGGGCACGTTCCGTGCGGCGGCGTCGCAGATGATTGCGGGTGTCACCGACATATGCGTGCGGGTGGTGGACGGGGCGGCGCGGGTCTATACCACGACGCGGCCGGGCGGCGGGATGCTGGCGCTGGAACTGACGGCGACGGGCACCGGCCTGCGGCTGATCGACCAGCAGGATCTGCGGGCGACCTGGCATCTGGCCGTCGCGCCGACGCTGACGCCGGTGCTGCTGGATCGCGGGGAAACCCTGGTCTGGACCGGCGGCCTCGGGACGCGGACGGGCACCTGGCTTCTGGACGGCATCGGCGGGATCGACCGCTGGTTCGGCATGGAGGGCGGGCCGGCGGGCATCCAGTCGGCGCATCATTTCCTGCGGGTGGGCGGCAAGGATCTCGCCGTGATGGCGGGCCATTCCGACGGCGCGCTGACGGTCTGGTCGTTCGATCCGGCCGGCAAGCTCACCCTGCTGAACGAGGTGCAGCTCGCCGCCGCCGGGCAGGTGGTGGAGGTCGCCGCGCTGGCCGGCGTCACGGTGGAGGGGCGCGGCTTCCTGCTCTCGCTCTCGACCGAACAGGACGCGCTGACGGTCTGGCGGATCAAGGCGGATGGCAGCCTCGCGGTGACCTCGCGCATCGGCGCCTCGGGCGGGATGGGGATCGCCGAACCGGCGGCGCTGGCGACGGTGGAGGCGGGCGGCATCTCCTGGGTCTTCGTCGCCGCGACGGGATCCTCGTCGCTGTCGGTGCTGCGGATCGACGCGGCGGGCGTGGCGGTGCTGACCGATCATGTGATCGACACGCTCGACACCCGGTTCCAGTCGGTGCAGGCGCTGGCGACGGCGGTGGTCGGCGACCGGGTGTTCCTGTTCGCCGGCGGCGCCGACGAGGGGCTGACCGCCTTTGTGCTGATGCCGGATGGCCGGCTGGCCACGGCGGGGCAGATCCTGAAGGATGACAGCCTCGCGCTCGACAACATCACCGCCATCGAGGCGGTGGTGCTGGACGGCCGGATCGAGCTGATCGTGGCGGGCGAGGGCAGCGGGCTGCACCGCATCCGCGTCGATCCGGGCGCGCTCGCCCCGGCGGTTTCCGGGACGGCCGGGGCGGACCGGCTGACCGGGGGGGCGCAGGGCGACATGATCTCGGGCGGGGCGGGCGACGACACGATCGACGGTGGCGCGGGCGACGACTACATCCTCGACGGCGCGGGTGCGGACGAGCTGCGCGGCGGCGCGGGGGCGGATGTCTTCGTCATGGCGGCGGATGGCGGAACCGACATCATCCGCGATTTCACCTTGGGCGAGGACCGCATCGACCTGAGCGGCTGGGGGCGGATCTATGCGGTCGAGGTGCTGCCGATGGCGGGCCGGCGCGGCTGCGCGGTGATCCGCTGGGGCGACGAGGCGCTCTATGTCTACAGCCATGACGGCAAGGACATCGACCCGAAGATCTTCGCCTCGGCGGATTTCTTCGGCCTCTGGCATGTGGTGGCCCCGGCGGTGGCGGCGGGCCGGCTGCTGCCCGGCGGGCCGGGGACCGAGACGCTGACCGGCGGCACCGGCGACGACACGCTGCTCGCCTCGGGCGGCGGCGACCTGCTGGATGGCGGGGCGGGCGTCGACCTTGTGGATTACGGCGCGGCGCCGGCCGGCGTGCTGGCCGATCTCGGTGCGCCGGGCCGCAATCGCGGGCTGGCGGCGGGCGACCGTTACGCCGGGATCGAGGGGCTGGCGGGCGGCGCCTTCGACGACACCCTGACCGGCGATGCCGGGGGAAACCGGATCGAAGGGCGCGCCGGGTCGGACCGGCTGTCGGGCGGGGGTGGCGACGACCTGCTGGATGGCGGGGCGGGGCGGGATACGCTGATCGGCGGGGCCGGGGCGGATACGCTGATCGGCGGCGCGGGCCGCGATCTGGCCAGCCATGCCGGGGCGGGCGGCGCGGTGACGGTCGACCTGTCGCTGCCCGAGAGGAATGCCGGCGCCGCGGCGGGCGATGTGCTGCGCGGGATCGAGGATCTGTCCGGCACCCGCTGGGGCGACATGCTCGGCGGCGACGGGCAGGACAACCGGCTGTCCGGCCTCGGCAAGGCGGACCGGCTCTGGGGCCGGGACGGCGACGACACGCTGCTGGGCGGCGCGGGCGCCGACAGCCTGTCGGGCGATGCTGGCAACGACCTGCTGGTCGGCGGCAAGGGGCAGGACTGGGCGATCTACGAGGGGCGGATCGGGGTGCGGGTCGATCTGGCGAAAACCGGCTGGCAGGAGACTGGCGGCCTCGGCTCCGACCGGCTGGTCGGGATCGAGCATATCCGGGGCAGCTGGCGCGACGACGCGCTGGCCGGCGATGGCCGCGCCAACCGGCTCCTGGCCGATGGCGGCAACGACCGGCTGGACGGGCGCGGCGGCGACGATCTGCTGGAGGGCGGCAGCGGCGACGACACGATCCTCGGCGGCGAGGGGTTCGATTGGGCGATCTATCGCGGCGACGCGGCGGTGCGGGTCGATCTGGCCCGGCAGGACGCGCAGGAGACCGGCCAGGGCCGCGACCTGCTGGCGGGGATCGAGGCGCTGATGGGCGGTGGCGGCGATGACAGGCTGCGCGGCGATGCGCTGGGCAACCTGTTCCGCGGCGAGGCCGGGGCCGATCTGCTGATCGGGCGCGGCGGCAACGACACCCTGCGCGGCGGGGCGGGGAACGACACGCTGGCCGGCGGGTCCGGCCGCGACCGGCTCGACGGTGGGGAAGGCATCGACCTCGCCGCCTATGACGGGCGCAAGGCGATGGTGCTGGCCCTCGCGCCGGATGGCCGGGCGGTGCGGGGCGGCGATGGCGATATGCTGATCGGGATCGAGGGGCTGCGCAGCGGCGCCGGCGACGACCGGCTGACCGGCAATGCCGGGGCCAACCGGCTGGAGGGGCGGCGGGGCGACGACCGGCTGGCCGGGCGGGCGGGCGCGGATACGCTGGCCGGGGGCAAGGGCGACGACAGCCTGACCGGCGGCAGGGGGAGCGACCTGCTCATCGGCGGGAGCGGCGTTGACTGGGCGGTCTATGAGGGGCGGACGGCGGTGCGGGTGAGCCTCGCGCTTTCCGGCCCGCAGGCCACCGGCCACGGCACCGACACGCTGGTCGGTATCGAGGCGCTGCGCGGTGGCGCGGGCCATGACCAGTTGACCGGCGACAGCGGCGCCAACCGGCTGGCCGGCGGGGCGGGCAACGATCTGCTGATCGGCGGGGCGGGGCGCGACTGGCTGAGCGGCGGGGCGGGGAACGACATCCTGATCGGCGGATCGGGCGCCGACCGTTTCGTCTTCGATGGCGGGCAGGACCGGGTCCGCGACTTCCATCGGGGCGAGGACCGGCTGCTGCTGGACGCGGATCTGCTGGGCCTGTCCCCCGGTCTTTCGGCCCGGACCATCGTCGATCGCTGGGGCGAGGATCTGGGGAGCTCGGTCGCGCTGGATTTCGGCAAGGCCGGGCGGATCGTGCTGGAGCATGTGCCGACGCTGGCGAGCCTCGCCGAGGTGATCGAACTGATCTGATGGTCAGTAGCCGAACAGATCCTCGGCGAGACCGGCGAGCGAGCCGATGCCACGCAGCGTCAGGCTCTGCCCGTCATCGAAGCTGAACACCACCGCGCCGCGTTCCACCCGCGCGAAGTCGAGGATCGCGGCGCCGGACTTCGCCGCCCCGCCCCAGAGATCGCGGTCGAAGCCGATCCGGTCGCTCTCCGCGCGGAAATCGGCGATCACGTCGCGGCCGGCGCCGAAGAGGAAGGTGTCGGCTCCGCCGCGCCCGGTCAGCGTGTCATTGCCCGCCCCGCCATCGAGCCGGTTGGCCCCGGCATTGCCGGCGAGCCGGTCATGGCCGCGCCCGCCCTCCAGATCCTCGATATTGCGCAGCGTGTCGCGGCCCTGTCCGGTCTGTTGTGCGCCGGTCTTGCCGAGGTCGATGCCGAGCGCGGCGGCGGCATCGGCAAAGCTCGCCAGATCGCGGCCCTTGCCGCCGACCAGCAGGTCCTTGCCGTCGCCGCCCGCCAGCGTATCCGCCCCGCCGCCGCCCAGCAGCGTATCGCCGCCGCTGCCGCCTTCCAGCCGGTTGCCAATGCCGTTGCCGAGGATGAAATCGGCCTTGCGCCCGCCCGCCGCATCCTCGATCACCGTGCCCTTGCCGATCGCCAGATTGTCGAGATAGCCGCCCACCGACGAGAAATCGCCCCGAACCAGCGAGATGATCTGCGCCGTGTTCATCGTGCTGAAATCCAGCCTGTCATGGCCGCCGTCGTCATGGATCGTCAGGATGAGGTTGCCGCCCTGCCAGACCGCGGGCTTGCGCGGGGCGCCGTCGAAGACCATGGCGAAGATCTGGCCCAGATAGCCGCCGACGGTGCTGTTCACGCCATAGACGGTATCGCCGGTCCGCGTGCCGCCGCCGCTGCCGTAAAGCGCCCTTATGGCGAGGATGTCGGCCGGCATCACCGTCGCCAGATAGCCGGGATCGGCGGGCAGGTTCGGGTTCTGGTCGGCGGAGAAATAGGACATCACGCTGTTGAGCACGCTGTCATTGGCGTAATGCGCGTCGCGCGGGAATTGCGCGTCGCCATTGTAGTTCCCGGCATGGCCGAGGCCGAGCGCGTGGCCGATCTCGTGCACATAGGTCTGGAACCAGTAGGAATCGAAGGAAAGCGGCTCGTCCGGCATCCATTGCGCGCCGACATTGACATGCGAGCTGAGGATGGTGTGGCCGTCGGTCTCCGACGTGCTGTAGGCCGAGCGTTCGTCGTCATTGCCGAAGGTGATGTCGGCGGTCTCGGCATCCGCCTCGGCCACGCCCATCGCATAGGTGCCGAAATCGCCCTCGGTCGCGGTGCCGGCGATCAGGTAATAGGTGCCGCTGCGGGTCGGCGTGAAGCTCAGCGCGCTGTCGAGCGTGCCGTTCGCGTCGTCGTTCTCGGCGATCACCTTGCCCTGGGCATTGGCCAGCCGCAGGATCGGGTCGAGCAGCCCCTCGGCCCCGCCGAGGCCCAGGGCCTCGATCCGGTATTCCGTGCCGGCCTTCAGCGTGACCTTCACCCAGTCCAGATCGTCGCTGTCGGCGATCTCGCCGAAGAAGATGTCGCCCACCGGGACCTGCGTCTTGGTTCCGGGGCCCGCCGCCGCGTCGCCGTTTTCGAAGACGCTGCCGGGGGTGGGGAGCTTCACCTCGACGAAGCGGATGCCGGTCGCGTCGGACCAGGCGTCGAAGGCGGTGCGGGCCAGCCGCGCCTCGGCCTTGCCCAGCGGGCCGAGATCGTAGGTCAGCACCCGGTCCGGCCCGAGGGAGAAGGCGCGCCAGCCCTCGCCCTCGCTCTGCCAGTAGCCGTGGGTCAGTTGGCGGGCGATCTGGTCCAGCGTGAAGACCGGCAGATCGGCGGCGCGGGCGGCGGTGTTGCGCATGACAAAGGCTCTATCTGTGGGCGGAGACTATGCGGAAGCAGTATCCGCCCAGGATAGCAGCTTCGCCGCAGCCGGAAAAGCGCGGCGAAGCGGGGGCGTCAGGTCTTGAACACCCGGTAGATCGCCGGGATCACCAGCACCGTGAGCAGGGTGGAGCTCAGCAGCCCGAACAGCAGCGAGATGGCGAGGCCCTGGAAGATCGGATCGGCGAGGATCACCGCCGCCCCGATCATCGCCGCGATGGCGGTGAGCAGGATCGGCTTGAACCGGATCGCGCCCGCCTGGATCAGCAGCTCCACCGGCGAGAGATCGGCCGGCCCGTGGCGGATGAAATCGACCAGCAGGATCGAGTTGCGCACGATGATCCCCGCCAGCGCGATGAAGCCGATCATCGAGGTGGCCGAGAACGGCGCGCCGAACAGCAGATGCCCCGCCATGATCCCGAGGAAGGTGAGCGGGATCGGCGTCAGGATCACCAAGGGCAGCCGGAACGAGCCGAACTGCGCCACGACGAGGATATAGATCCCCAGAAGCGCCACCGCGAAGGCCGCGCCCATGTCGCGGAAGGTGACGAAGGTCACCTCCCATTCGCCATCCCAGAGCAGGGTGACGCGGCTTTCGTCCTCGGGCTGGCCGTGCAGGCTGATCTCGGGCTTCATGCCCTCGGGCCAGTCCATCGCCTCGATGGCGTCGGCGACGGCGATCATGCCGTAAAGCGGCGCCTCGAAGGCGCCGGCGAGTTCCGCCTGCACCATCTCGGCGGCGCGGCCGTTATGGCGGAAGATCGGGAAGCTGGCGGCCTCTTCCGCGATATGGATCACATCGCCCAGTTCCACCACGCCGCGCGCGCCGGGCAGGGTATTGGCGGGGATCGGGGTCGACAGGAACCGTTCGTCCAGCACCCGGTCGGACTTGTCGCGCGCGATCACGATGGGCAGCGCCTGCCGCCCCGCGCCGCGATGCGAATAGCCGACGGTCTGCCCGGCATTCAGCAGCGCCAGCGTGTCGAACACGTCGGCTTCCTGCACCGAGAAGAATTCGAGATCGTCGGTGGAGATGGTGGCGCGCAGCCGCCGCGCCTGCTGGCCGAAACTGTCATCGACATCGACGATGAAGGGCACCTGCTCGAACGCCTGCCGCACCCGCGCCGCGGCCTCGCGGCGGATCTCCGGGGTGGGGCCGTAGACCTCGGCCAGCAGCGTCGCCATCACCGGCGGGCCGGGCGGCGGCTCCACCGTCTTCAGCACCGTGCCGGGCGGCAGGTCGAGCGCCGAGAGGCGCTTGCGGATGTCCAGCGCGATGTCGTGGCTCGGCCGGTCGCGGTGTTCCTTGTGGGCGAGCAGGATCTGCACCTCGCCCAGTTCCGGCGAATTGCGCATATAGGCGTGGCGCACGAGGCCGTTGAAGTTGAAGGGCGCCGCCGTCCCGGCATGGGTCTCGACCGAGATCACCTCGGGCAGATCCATCACCAGCCGCGCCACGTCCTGCGCCACGCGGTCGGTCGCCTCGTGGCTCGATCCCTCCGGCAGGTCGATGGTGACCGACAGTTCGGACTTGTTGTCGAAGGGCAGCAGCTTCACCGTGACATGCTGGGTGTAAAGCAGCCCCAGCGAGCCGAAGGACAAGGCGGCGGTGACCAGCAGGAAGGTCAGGCTGCGCGCCTTGGTCGCCAGCAGGGGCCGGGCGACGCGGGCGAAGCCGGCGCCCAGCCGCCCGCCGGGTGTGTGGTCGTCATGGCCGTGCAGCGGCGCCTTGCCGGCGATCTTCACCATCAGCCAGGGCGTGATGATGACGGCGACGAAGAAGGAGAAGATCATCGCGGCGCTGGCATTGGACGGGATGGGCGACATATAGGGGCCCATCATGCCCGACACGAACAGCATCGGCAGCAGCGCCGCCACCACGGTCAGCGTGGCGACGATGGTGGGGTTGCCGACCTCGGCCACCGCGTCGATGGCGGCCTGCGGGCGGGGGCGGCCGTCGCCCATGCCCCAATGCCGCGCGATGTTCTCGATCACCACGATGGCGTCGTCCACCAGGATGCCGATGGAGAAGATCAGCGCGAACAGGCTCACCCGGTTCAGCGTATAGCCCATGATCCAGGCGGCGAAGAGCGTGAGCAGGATGGTCACCGGAATGACGATCGCCACCACCACGCTTTCCCGCCAGCCGATCGCCAGGAGCACCAGCCCGATGATCGAGACGGTGGCGAGGCCGAGGTGGAAGAGCAGCTCGTTGGCCTTCTCGTTCGCGGTCTCGCCATAGTCGCGGGTGACGGTGACCGTCACGTCTGCGGGGATCAGCCGGCCCTTCAGCGTCTCGACCCGGTGCAGGATCGCCTCGGCCACCACCACGGCATTGGCCCCGGCGCGCTTCGCCACGGCCAATGTGACGGCGGGGGCGCGGTGCAGCCCCGCCTCGGTTCTGGTGATATGGGAGACCAGCACCTCCGCCATGTCCGGCGCATAGGTCACGTCGGCCACGTCGGCGACATAGACCGGCCTGCCGTCGCGGGTGGTCAGCAGCAGGTTCGCCACCTCGGCCGGGGCGGTCAGCGTCTCGCCCGCCACCAGATCGACCTCCTGCCCCCCGTCGCGCAGCTTGCCGGTGTTCATCGCGCGATTGGCCTGCGCCACCTTGCCGGCGAGCTGTTGCAGGGTGACGCCGTAAAGCGCCAGCCGCTCCGGGTCGGGGGCGATGCGGATCGCCTCGGACGCCTCGCCCACGAGATAGGTGAGGCCGACATCCTCGGTCTTGGCGATCTCGGAGCGCAGCTCGCGCGCGATGCGGGTGAGATCGGCCGGCGTCGCCGCGCTGCCCGGCCCGGCGGAAAGCGTCAGCGAGACGATGGCCACATCGTCGATCCCGCGCCCGACCACCAGCGGCTCGGGGATGCCCACCGGGATGCGGTCCATATTGGCGCGCAGCTTCTCGTGCACCCGCAGGATGGCGGCGTCGGACGGCGTGCCGGTCAGGAAGCGGGCGGTGACCATCGACATGTCGTCGCGGGTCTGGGAATAGACATGTTCGACGCCGTTGATGCCCTTGACGATGGTCTCCAAGGGCTCGGTCACCAGCTTCACCGCGTCCTCGGCCCGGAGGCCGGGGGCGCCCACCATGATGTCGATCATCGGCACCGAGATCTGCGGCTCCTCCTCGCGCGGCAGGGTCGTCAGCGCGACGAGGCCCACCGCCAGCGCGGCGAGGATGAAAAGCGGTGTCAGCGCCGAGCCGATGAAGGCGCGGGTCAACCCGCCCGCGATGCCGAGTTTCTGGCTCATTGCGCCGCTCCGATCTCGTCGCCGGCGGCGAGGCCGGAGAGGATCTCCACCATCTCCGCCCCGTTCACCCGATGGCGCTGGCCGGGCACCACCGCGCGGTCGCGCGGGCCTTCCGGCGTGAGGACGGTGACGAAATCGAGGCCCGAGACGGTGCGCAGCGCCGCCGCCGGCACCAGAAACGCCTCGCGTTCGGCCACCGGCAGGCGCACCACGACGCGGGCGTCGACGAAGGCGTCCGGCAGGTCCGGCACCTCGACATCGGCCACCACGCGGCCGTTCTCGATCAAGGGATAAATCCGGGCGAGCCGACCCTCCGCCTCGCCCGCCGGGGTCTCGATGGTGATGGCGGCGCCCTGTTGCAGCCGCGTCGCGTGGCGCTCCGGCACGGCGAGGCGCAGGAAGAAGCCGCCGCCGCCGATGGTCGCCACCGCCTCGCCCGGCATGATGACGGCGCCCGCCGCCTGCGGCACGCTGAGCACCCGCCCGGCGACCGGCGCCGTCACCGTGCCCTCGGCCCGCTGCTGTTCCAGCACCCGCGCCTGCGCCTCCTGCGCCGCGATCTGGCCCGTCACCACATCGACCTGCGTGCGCAGCGCGTCCAGCCGCTGCGCGGTGGAGACGCCGCGCTTCAGCAGATCCTCGCCGCGCTTCAGCTCGGTCTCGGCATTGGAAAGCTGGGCCGCCAGCGCCTCGATCTGCGCCCTGACGGCGGCGAGCTGGAAATCCAGCTTGTCATCGACGATCCGGCCGAGCGGCTGGCCCGCCGTCACCGCGTCGCCCTCGGCCACGGTCAGCTCCACCAGCGTGCCGCCGATGCGGGCGCGGGCGGGCAGGCGGTCCTTCGCCTCGATCCGGCCGTAGACGGGCTTCCACTCCGTCACCCGCACAGGGGTAAGCGGTTCGGCGAAGGCGGGGCTGGCCAGCAGCGTGGCGAGCAGGAGGGAGCGCAGCATGGGGGCCTCGGATTTCACATTCAGTAAATCGAATATAATAATCCGGGCGAGGTTTCAACCCTGTCGCAACCCGTCGAGACAGGCCGCCATCAGGGCCGAGGCCGGATCGGCCAGCGCGTCGATCACGTCGAAATGGTGCCGGCCGGGATCGACCGTCCAAGGGCAATCCCAATTCTCCGACAGCAGCCGCGCCTGCCAGAGGAAGGCGGGGCGTTCCTGCCCGCCGACCCAGACATGCGCCGCCACCCCCGGCGCGCGCGGCAGGAGCGCCGGGCTTTCGGCCGCGATCTCCGCCGCGTCGAGGCGGAGGTCGCGGTTCATCGCGGTCAGCGCCAGCGGTTCCAGATCGGCGAGCGGCGAGATCGGCACCACGCGGGCCAGCCCCGGCAGCGCGATGTCGGCGCAGCCCATCCGCGCCGCCAGATGGCCGCCCGCCGAATGGCCGGTCACCACCACCGGCAGGCCGGGCAGGCGGGCCGAGGCGGCGGCGACGGCCTGCGCCACCTCTTGCATCATCGCCGCGATCCGCGCCTCGGGCGCCAGCGTGTAGGAGGGCATGGCGCAGGCCCAGCCGCGCGCCAGCGCCCCGGCGGCCAGATGCGACCAGTCCTCGCGCCCGAAGGCCAGCCAGTAGCCGCCATGCACGAAGACCAGCAGGCCCTGCGCCGCGCCCTCGGGGCGGAACAGATCGAAGCGATGTCGCGCGCCCGGCCCATAGGCCCGCCCGCATTCCGCCCGCGCGCCCAGGGCGGCGCGGAACGCCGCCGCCTCCGCCGCCCAGCGGGCGGGCAGGGCGTCGGAGCCCGGAATGAAGGCCCCGTTGGCATAGGCCCGGTCATGATCCATCTGTCGTCTCCTGTCTTTCGGGCAGGCTAGCGGGCGATGCGCCGCATGGCGACCCCCTTCCGACCGGGTGACAATATGCGCCGTTCATGCGACGGAGGCGGGAAGGCGCCGCGTATGAGGGGCAGGGACGACAGGAGAGACCGATGACGGACGGGTCGGACGAGATCGCGGGCATTCTGGCCCGGGCGCGCCGGCGGCGGGGCCGGCGCGGGCTGTGGCTCGGCCTCGCGGCGCTTGTCGCGCTCGGGCTGGCGGCGCTGGCCTTCGGCGTGCGGCAGGGCGCCGATCCGGTGCGCTATGTCACCGAGCCGGTGGAACGCGGCAGCCTCACCGTGCAGGTGACCGCGACCGGCACGGTGCAGCCCACCACCCGGGTCGAGGTCTCGTCGGAGCTTTCGGGAACGATCGCCGAGGTCGCCGTCGACTACAACGATCGGGTCGAGGTCGGGCAGGTGCTGGCCCGGCTCGACGATACCAAACTGCGCGCGCTCGTCGCCAATGCCGAGGCGCAACTGGCCGGGGCCCGCGCCCGCGTGGCGCAGGCCGAGGCCACCCGGCGCGAGGCCGCGCGCGGCTACGAACGCGCGGCGGAACTCGACCGGCGCGGCATCAGGTCCTCCTCCGATCTGGATACCGCGGCGGCGGCGCATGACCGGGCGGAGGCCGCGCTCGACAGCGCGCGGGCCGACCTGACGCTGGCCGAGGCCAATCTGGCGCTCCAGAAGGCGGATCTCGACAAGGCGGTGATCCGCGCGCCGATCCGGGGCATCGTGCTGGCCCGCGCGGCGGAGAAGGGGCAGATCGTCGCCTCCTCGCTCAATACGCCGGTGCTGTTCACGCTGGCCGAGGATCTGGCGCGGATGGAATTGCAGGTGGACATCGACGAGGCCGATATAGGCCGCGTCGCGCCCGGCAACCCCGCCCTGTTCACGGTGGACGCCTTCCCGCGCCGCAGCTTCCCGGCCGAGATCGTGCAGATCCGCTACGCGCCCGAAAGCAGCGACGGCGTGGTCACCTACAAGGCCGTGCTCTCGGTCGAGAACCCGGAGGGCCTGTTGCGCCCCGGCATGACGGCGACCGCCAATATCACCGTGGCCGAGGCCCGCGACGTGCTGACGCTGCCCAACGCCGCGCTCCGCTACAGCCCGCCGCTCGCCGCGACGCGGGAAAGCGGCGGCAGCGGGCTGATCGGGATGATCATGCCGCGCCCGCCGGAACGGGCGGCGGCCGCGCTGCCGGATGGCGAAACGGTCTGGGTTCTGCGCGGTGGCCAGCCGGTGCAGGTGCCGGTGACCACCGGCGAGACCGACGGCCGGCGCACCGAACTGCGTGAGGGCGCGCTGTCCGAGGGCGAGCAGCTCGTCACCGACCAGAGCGGGACGCCCTGAACATGGCGCTGATCGAGTTCCGCGGCGTCTCGCGCGTCTATGGCTCCGGCGAGGCGGAGGTGCGGGCGCTGGACGGGGTGGACCTGCGGATCGACCGGGGCGAGTTCGTGGCGATCATGGGGCCTTCCGGCTCCGGCAAGTCGACGGCGATGAACATCATCGGCTGCC
Source organism: Gemmobacter sp. (assembly GCA_039808305.1). Classification (GTDB taxonomy): domain Bacteria; phylum Pseudomonadota; class Alphaproteobacteria; order Rhodobacterales; family Rhodobacteraceae; genus Gemmobacter. Next base: position 13,298 of record JBDHSR010000011.1, read on the forward strand.
TCGACCGGCCGAGCGCCGGCAGCCATCTGTTCGAGGGGGTGGAGGTCGGCGCGCTGGGCCGGGACGAGCGCGCGCTGCTGCGCCGCCACTTCCTCGGCTTCGTGTTCCAGGGCTTCAACCTGCTGCCGCGCGCCACCGCGCTGGAGAATGTGGAACTGCCGCTGATCTACAAGGGCCTGCCCCGCGCCGAACGGCTGGAGCGCGCGCTGCAGGCGCTGGGCCGTGTCGGCCTCCAGGGCCGCGAGACGCATTTCCCGGCGCAGCTGTCGGGCGGCCAGCAGCAGCGCGTCGCCATCGCGCGGGCGCTGGCGGGCGCGCCGAAGGTGATCCTCGCCGACGAGCCGACCGGCAATCTCGACAGCCAGCGCTCGCGCGAGATCATGGAGCTGCTGACGGCGCTGAACCGCGAGGGGATCACCATCGTCATGGTGACCCATGAGGAGGACATGGCGGCCTTCGCGCGCCGCCTCGTGCTGTTCGCGGATGGCCGCATCACGCGCGACACCGGCGGGGAGGGCTGAGCGGATGCTGTGGGAAACCGCGCGCCTCGCCGTGCAGGCGATCACCCGCAACCTGCTGCGCTCCTTCCTCACCGTGCTGGGGGTGGTGATCGGGGTGGCGGCGGTGATCGCCATGGTCACCGTCGGCCAGGGCTCGAACGAGCAGGTGTCGCGCGATGTGGCGAGCCTAGGCAGCAATGTGCTGATCCTGCGCCCCGGCCAGATGCGGATGGGGCCGGGCAACCGCGACGACGCCCCCGCCTTCCGGCTGGCCGACGCGGCGGCGCTGGCCGAGCTGCCGGCGGTGCGCGCGGTGGCGCCGGTCCGCTCGGTCAGCCAGACCGTCGTCTACGGCAACGCCAATGTCACCACCGCGATCACCGGCACCTCGGCCAGCTATCTGGAACTGGGCAACTGGAAACTGGGCCGGGGCCGCGCCTTCACCGGCGCCGAGGAACGCGGCGGCGCCGCCGTCTGCCTGCTGGGCGAGACGGTGCGGCGGGCGCTGTTCGGCGCCGCCGACCCGACCGGGGCGACGATCCGGGTGAAGAACCTGAGCTGCGCGGTGATCGGCCTGCTCGACGCCAAGGGCGCCTCGACCTTCGGCCAAGACCAGGACGACCTGATCCTCATGCCGATCCGCGCCGTGCAGCGCCGGCTGGAGGGCACGACCGAGGTCTCGGGCCTGCAACTCTCGCTGGAGCCCGGCATCTCCACCGCCCGAGGCACGCGCGACATCGAGGCGCTGATGCGCGAGCGCCGCCGCATCGGCCCCGGCGCGGCCCCGGATTTCTCGATCGCCGACCTGAAGGAGATCGCGGCGATGCTCTCGGGCATCAACACGGTGCTGACCGGCATGCTGAGCTCGGTGGCGGCGGTCAGCCTGCTGGTGGGCGGCATCGGGATCATGAACATCATGCTGGTCTCGGTGACGGAACGCACGCGCGAGATCGGCATCCGCCTCTCGGTCGGGGCGACCTCCGGGCAGGTGCTGCTGCAATTCCTGGTCGAGGCGGTGGTGCTGTCGCTGGCCGGCGGTGTCATCGGCATCCTGCTCGGCCTCGGCCTCGCCGCCTTGGCGGCAAGGTTCATGGCGATCCCCTTCCTGCCCTCGGCGCCGGTGATCGCGCTGGCCTTCCTGTTCTCGGCCTGCGTGGGGGTGATCTTCGGCTATGTCCCGGCCCGCCGCGCCGCCCGCCTCGACCCGATCGAGGCGCTGCGGCATTCCTGAGAAAGGGGGGCTTTCCGCCCCCCTCTTGGCCTGCGGCCAATTCACCCCCCGAGGATATTTGGAGACAGAAAATGACAAGGGCGCGTGTCCCTCCATTTTCTGTCTGAAAATATCCTCGGGGGGAGGCCCGAAGGGCCGTGGGGGGCGGAAAGCCCCCCTGCGACGGCGGCCGGAAGCGCGGCGGTTCAGCCGAGCGCGTAGCCCGCGCCGCGCACGGTGCGCAGCGGATCCTCGCCGCCGAACTGGCAGAGCGATTTCCGGAGCCGGCCGATATGGACATCCACCGTCCGGGTGTCGACATAGATGTCGCGGCCCCAGACCCGGTCCAGCAGCGCCTCGCGGCTCCAGACCCGGCCGGGTTTCTCCATGAAGGTGGTGAGCAGGCGGAACTCGGTCGGGCCGAGCTTCAGCACCTGCCCGTCGCGGTGGACGCGGTGGGTTTCCGGGTCGAGCCGGATGTCGCCGTATTCCAGCACCACGCCGGCGGTCGAGGGGCGGACGCGGCGCAGTTGCGCGCGGGTGCGCGCCATCAGCTCCAGCACCGAATAGGGCTTGATGACGTAATCGTCGGCGCCGGTCTCCAGCCCGCGCACCCGGTCCACCTCCTCGGCGCGGGCCGAGAGCAGGATGATCGGGATACCGCGCGTCTCGGGGCGGATTTTCAGGCGGCGGCAGACCTCGATACCCGAGAGGTTGGGCATCATCCAGTCGAGGATGATGATGTCGGGCGCCGCCTCGTCCACCAGCATCAGCGCCTCCTCGCCATCGGCGGCCTGGGTCACCGCGAAGCCCTCGGCCTCCAGGTTGTAGGCGAGAACCTCGCGCTGCGCCGGCTCGTCCTCGACCAGGAGGACGGTGGGTCGATCCTGCGCGGCCATGCGCTCACTCCGCCGGATTGCCGGTCAGGGCCGACAGGCTGGTGCTTTTCGGGCGATCCTCGTCGGGCATGGCGCCGGTGACGAGGTAGATCACCTGCTCGGCGATGCCGGTGGCGTGGTCGCCCACCCGCTCGATGTTCTTGGCGATGAAATGCAGGTGCATGCAGGGGGTGATGTTGCGGGCGTCCTCCAGCATATGCGTCAGCAATTCGCGGAAGATCGCGTTGTACATCTGGTCCACGTCCTGATCGCGCTGGCGCACGTCGCCCGCCATCGCCACGTCGCGGGCGATATAGGCGTCGAGCGCGTCCTTCAGCAGCATGACCACCGCCCGCGTCATCCGCCGGATCGAGCCGGCGGCGCCGGGCACCGGCGTCATGTCGTTCAGCACCGGCACCCGCTTGGCGAGGTTCTTGGCATAGTCGCCGCAGCGTTCCAGATTGGCCGCGATGCGCATCACCGTGAGCACGGTGCGCAGGTCCGAGGCGGCCGGGCTGCGCAGCGCGATGAGGCGGGCGCATTCGGTATGGATCTGCTCCTCCAGCGCGTCGATGGCGCGGTCGCCCTCGCGGACGCGCTGGGCCAGTTCGGTGTCGCGGGTGTCGAGCGCCTGCGCCGCGTCGAGCATCGCGCTCTCCACCAGCCCGCCCATCTTCATGACCAGGGCCTGCACGCCTTCGAGATCGCGGTCGAAGGCCGAAAGGATGTGCTTGTCGATCTGCATGGCAAACTCCTCAGCCGATGCGGCCGGTGATGTAGGATTCGGTGCGCGGATCGCGCGGATTGGTGAAGATCTGCCCGGTCTCGCCGTATTCGACGAGATGGCCGAGGTGGAAGAAGGCGGTGCGCTGGCTCACGCGGGCCGCCTGCTGCATCGAATGGGTGACGATGACGACCGAGAATTGCGTGCGCAGCTCGTCGATCAGCTCCTCGACCTGCGCCGTGGCGATGGGGTCGAGCGCCGAGCAGGGCTCGTCCATCAAGAGCACCTCGGGCGAGGTGGCGATGGCGCGGGCGATGCAGAGCCGCTGCTGCTGGCCGCCGGAAAGCCCGGTGCCGGGGGCTTGCAGCCGGTCCTTCACCTCGTTCCAGAGCGCGGCCTTGCGCAGCGAGGTCTCCACCACCTGATCGAGCTCCGCCCGGTTGCGGGTCAGGCCGTGGATGCGGGGGCCGTAGGCCACGTTCTCGTAGATCGACTTGGGGAAGGGGTTCGGCTTCTGGAACACCATGCCGACGCGGGCGCGCAGCGTCACCGGATCCACCCGCTTGTCGTAGATGTCCTCGCCGTCGAGCCGGATCTCGCCCAGCACGCGGGCCGAGGCCACGGTGTCGTTCATCCGGTTCAGGCAGCGCAGGAAGGTGGACTTGCCGCAGCCCGAGGGGCCGATGAAGGCGGTGACGGTGCCGGCGAGGATGTCGACATCGACATCCTTCAGCGCGTGGTTCTCGCCGTAATAGACCTGCACGCCGCGCGCGGTCATCTTGGCGGTGTCGGCGGAGGTGGTTCTCTCGGCAATTCGCATGTCGTTCATGGGCGGCCTCTTACCAGCGGCGTTCGAAGCGGCGGCGCAGGATGATGGCGACCGCGTTCATGATGAGAAGGAAGACGAGCAGGACGATGATGGCACCGGACGCGCGTTCGACAAAGGCCGGATCGGAGCGTTGGGTCCATTGGTAGACCTGCACGGGCAGGGCGGTGGCGGGCTGCATCAGCCCTTCGGGCGGGGCGGAGGGGAAGTCCTTCACGAAGGCGACCATGCCGATGAGCAGGAGCGGCGCGCTTTCGCCGAGCGCGCGGGCGAGGCCCAGGATGGTGCCGGTCAGGATGCCCGGCATGGCGAGCGGCAGGACGTGGTGGAAGATCGACTGCATCTTCGACGCCCCCACCCCCAGCGCCGCGTCGCGGATCGAGGGCGGCACCGCCTGAAGCGCCGCGCGGGTGGCGATGATGATGGTGGGCAGCGTCATCAGCGTCAGCACCAGCCCGCCGACGATGGGCGCCGATTGCGGCAGGCCCATGAAGTTGATGAACAAGGCCAGCGCCAGGATGCCGTAGACGATGGAGGGCACGGCGGCGAGGTTGGCGATGTTCACCTCGATCATATCGGTCCATCTGTTCTTCGGCGCCATCTCCTCGAGATAGATCGAGGTCGCGACGCCGATGGGCAGCGACAGCACCAGCACGATCAGCATCATATAGGCCGAGCCGAGGATGGCGACGCCGAGGCCCGCGGCCTCGGGCCGCAGTTCCGAGGCGTCGGGGGCGGTGAGGAAGCCCCAGTTCCATTTCGTCTCGATGATGCCCGCCTCGGCCAGCGCCTCGGCCACGGCGAGCTGTTCGGGGCTGATATTGCTGTCGCGGCTGGCGCTCTCCATCGTCACCCGGCCCTTGAAATAGCCGTCGACGCGGCTGGTGGCGAAGGCGTCGAAGGTGATGGTCCGGCCGATCAGCGACGGGTCGGCCAGCACCTGCCGGCGCAGGTCGGCCGGCGCCTCTTTCGACATCAGGCCCATGACCTGCTTCGCCGACAGCGCCGAGGTGTCGATGCCCTTGGCGGCGAGCTCGGCCTCCAGCGCCTGCTGGATCAGCTTGCCGTAGCCGATGGTCGTGACCTTCGCCATCGCCTTCGGATCGCGGGTGCCGGCCTTGTCCAGCACCGCCTCGTCCAGCGTCACCGGGATTTCCACATAGGTCTGGCGGAAGGCGCCGAGGCCGTTGCCCAGCACCGAGGCCAGCAGGAAGACCAGCGCCAGCAGGCCGATGGCGATGGCGGCGACGCCGTAGAGGCGGAAGCGCGCCTCGGCGGCCTTGCGGCGGCGGGTGCGGGCATCGGCGGCCAGCAGCGATTTCGGCGCGGCGGAATGCAGGCTCGCGTCGGTCATTCGTATTGCTCCCGGTATTTGCGCACGATCACCAGCGCCAGGATGTTGAGGGCGAGGGTGAAGCAGAACAGCGTGAGGCCGAGGGCGAAGGCGACCAGCGTCTCGGGGCTGGCGAATTCGGTATCGCCGGTGAGCTGGCTCACGATCTTCACCGTCACGGTGGTCATCGCCTCGAACGGGTTGAGGCTGAGCTTCGCGGCGGCGCCGGCGCCCATCACCACGATCATCGTCTCGCCGATGGCGCGCGAGGCGGCGAGCAGGATGGCGCCGACGATGCCGGGCAGGGCGGCGGGCAGCACGACGCGCTTCACCGTCTCCGATTGCGTGGCGCCGAGGCCGAAGGAGCCGTCGCGCATCGCCTGCGGCACCGCGTTGATGATGTCGTCGGAGAGCGACGAGACATAGGGGATCAGCATGATGCCCATCACCACGCCCGCCGTCATCACCGAGGAGGAGGAATTGCCGAGGCCCATCGGCACCGCGAACCAGTCGCGCAGGATCGGCCCGACGGTGATCAGCGCGAAGAGACCGTAGACGATGGAGGGGATGCCGGCGAGGATCTCCAGCAGCGGCTTCACCGTGGCGCGCACCCTGGGCGTGGCGTATTCCGACAGGTAGATCGCCGCCAGCAGGCCGATCGGCGCCGCCACCGCCAGCGCGATCAGGCTGACATAGAGCGTGCCCCAGACCAGCGGCCAGAGGCCGAGCGACGAGCCGCCGCCGAATTTCGGGTTCCAGACGGTGGACAGGAAGAACTCCGACGCCGGATAGATGCGGAAGAAGGCCCAGCTTTCCACCACCAGCGAGGCGATGATGCCGAAGGTCGTCGCCACCGCGATCAGCGAGCAGGAGATCAGCAGGACCAGCACGAACTGCTCGACCAGGTTGCGGGCGCGCAGGGCGGGGTCGATCCGCAGGAAGGCGAAGAGGAAGCCCGCCGCCGCCAGCACCAGGGCGACGATGGTCATGGTGCCGCGCAGGCCGGTGCTCATGTCGCGGTAGGAGAGGGCGGCGTCGAACACCGCCGGGTCGCCGCTGGCGCCCGAGGCCACGCCGACCGCGCCCAGCCGTTCCTTCAGCGCCGCCGCATCGGCGCCGAGCGCGGCGATGCCGGTCGCGTCCAGCCCCTCGCGCTGCGCGATCAGGCCCAGCCCCTCGGCGATGCGCCGCACATCGGCCATCACCAGATCGAGACTGCCGCGCGCCGCGACCGAAGCCTCGGGGATCGAGGCGGCGACGCGATGCTCGACGAAGGCCGGTTGCAGGAACAGCCAGGCGGCGGTCAGCAGAAGCGCCGGCACCGCCGCGAACAGGAAGACCGACCAGCCGTAATAGGAGGGCAGCGAATGCAGCCGCCGCGCATCGCCCTCCACCAGCGAGAGCGCGCGGTGCCGCCCGAGAAGAAAGCCGAGCGCGGCCACGCCCAGCACGATCAGGATGAGAAGGCCGATGCCCATGATCCGTATCCGTTCAGAGGAAAGGGGGCGCGCGCCGCGCCCCCCGCATGTCGTCTTATTCCAGCGCGCCCATCGGGGTCTCGTTGGCCACCGCCTCTTGCGTCTGGGCCAGCTCCGGGTCGGAGACGAGGCCGTATTCCGCCAGCGGGCCATCCGGGCCGGCCATGTCGTCGGACACGAAGAACTCGATATATTCCTTCAGGCCGGGGATCACGCCGATATGCGCCTTCTTGACGTAGAAGTAGAGCGGCCGCGACACCGGATATTCGCCCGAGGAGATGGTTTCGACCGAAGGCACGATGCCGTCGATGGTCGCCACTTTCAGCTTGTCGGTGTTGTTCTGGTAGAAGGACAGGCCGAACACCCCCACGCCGTTCGGATTGGCGGCGATGCGGGCCAGCGTCTCGGTATAGTCGCCGTCGATGTCGACCGCGGCGCCGTCCTTGCGGACCTCCAGGCATTGCGCGGCGGCGTCCTTTTCCTTCGCCGCGTCGTCGGCGCCCGCCGAGGCGGCGAGGAACAGGTCATAGGCGCCGGTCGCCTTGCAGCCGGCCTCCAGCAGCTCCAGGTCGAACACCTCGCGGGTGCCGTGCTTGGTGCCGGGGATGAAGGCGAGGATGTCCTGCGCCGGCAGTGCCGCGTTCACATCGGCCCATTGCTTCGCGCCATTGGCGGAAAGCGCGCCGTCCTTCGCCACCCGCGCGCCGAGCGCGCCATAGACATCGGCCGGGGTCAGCGCGAAATCGGCGCCGGCGATGGCCGAGGCGAAGACGATGCCGTCATAGCCGATGCGCACTTCCATGATCTCATCGACGCCGTTCTGCTTGCACAGGTCGATGTCGGATTGCTTGATCCGGCTGGAGGAGTTGGCGATGTCGATGGTGTTCTCGCCCACGCCCTCGCACATCTTCTTGCGCCCGGCGCCCGAACCGCCGCCCTCGACCACCGGGGTCGGGAAATCGAAATTCTCGCCGAAGGCCTCGGCCACGATGGTGGCATAGGGCAGCACGGTCGAGGAGCCGGCGATCTGGATATTGTCGCGCGCCGCCGCGGCGGTCGCCGAGGCCGCGAGGATCGCGGCGGCGGAGACGGTGAGTTTCATGGCAGACATGGGATGCTCCATCTTTGTCCGGGACCGGACGCGCCCGGCGTCCTTGGCCGAGGGCGTAGCCCGGCGCCGTGACCTCTATGTAAGATTCGTGTGACAGTTTTGTAAAATCCGGTTGCCGGGCTGAAAAGGCCGGGCGGCCAGCGGCTTGCCTCTGCGGGCCCGAGGGCGGAAACTGGCGCGCGCAGGCATCGGGCAGGGGAGAATCGGCATGGCGGAGCTGCGGTTTCGGGTGATCTTCGCGCCGGGCGTGTTTTTCGGGCCGGGCAAGGGCGACCTGCTGGAGCTGATAGCGGCCGAGGGCTCCATCGCGGCGGCGGGGCGGCGGATGGGCATGAGCTACAAGCGCGCCTGGCAGTTGGTGGAGGAGATGAACGCCATGTTCGCGGCCCCGCTGGTGGAAAGCGCGCGCGGCGGCGCGGGCGGCGGCGGGGCGCGGCTGACCGAGGCGGGGCAGGCGGTGCTGGCGGAATATCGCGGGCTGCAACGCGATCTGGCCGAGGCGGGCGCGGCGCGGCTGGCGGCGCTGGAGGCGCGGTTGGCCGAGGCGCATCGTCGCGGGTGACGCGACGTTTGTTTTCCGCGTTCCGGCGTCGCTGCTAGTCTCGCCGGAAAAGGGGGCGGGCCCGAAAAGGGAGCGGGAATGTCGGACGAGGCGATGGCGGCGATCTTCGCGCGGCAGAAGGCGGCGGTGGCGGCGCGGCGGGTGGCGTTCGGCCTCGCCGAGCGGCGCGCGGCGCTGGAGCGACTGGCCGGTGCCCTGCGCGGGATGCAAAGCGAGATCGTGGCGGCGCTCGCCGCCGATTTCGGCAAGCCCGAGGCCGAGGTGCTGCTGACCGAGATCCTGCCCTTGATGCAGGAGATCGGCCATGCCCGCCGCAACCTCCGGCGCTGGATGCGGGCGCGGCGGGTGGCGCCGGGGCTTTCGGGCTTCGGCACCTCGGCCCGGCTGCGCCCCGAGGCGAAGGGCGTCTGCCTCATCATCGCGCCGTGGAACTATCCGCTGAGCCTCGCGCTGGGGCCGCTGGTCTCCTGCCTCGCCGCCGGGAACAGCGCCATCGTCAAGCCGTCGGAGCTGACCCCCGCCACCTCCGCCGTGATCGCCCGGCTGGTCGGGGATTGTTTCCCCGAGGATCTGGTCGCGGTGGCAGAGGGCGGCCGCGAGGTGGCGGAACATCTGCTGGCGCTGCCCTTCGACCATATCTTCTTCACCGGCAGCCCCGAGGTCGGGCGGGCGGTGATGGCGGCGGCGGCGCGGCATCTCGCCTCGGTCACGCTGGAGCTCGGCGGCAAGTCGCCCTGCATCGTCGGGCCGGATGCCGATCCCGACCGCGCGGCGCGCTGGATCGCCTTCGGCAAGTTCGCCAATGCCGGGCAGACCTGCATCGCGCCGGATCATGTCTTCGTGCATGAGAGCGTGGCGGAGGCGTTCCGCGCCGCCTTGGGCCGGGCCATCGCGCGGCTCTATCCCGGCGGGGCGGCGGCGCGCGATCTGGTGCAGGTGGTGAACGAGCGCCATCTGGCGCGGCTGACCGGGCTGCTGGGCGATGCGCTGGCGCGGGGCGCGCGGCTGGTGGCGGGCGGCGGCGCCGAGGGGCGGCGGATCGCCCCCACGGTGATCGAGCGGATCACGCCCGAAATGGCGATCGACGGCGAGGAGATCTTCGGCCCCGTCCTGCCGCTGATGACATATTCCGACATCGGCGCGGTGATCGCCCGCATCAATGCCCGTCCCAAACCGCTCGCGCTTTACATCTTCGCACGCGACCGGGATCTGGCGCGGCGGATCGTGGCCGAGACCTCCTCGGGTTCGGTCGGGGTCAACCTGACCATGCTGCAATTCTCGCATCCGAACCTGCCCTTCGGCGGCGTGAACAGCTCGGGGATCGGCGCGGCGCATGGCGAATGGGGCTTCCGCGCCTTCAGCCATGACAAGGCGGTGCTGGTGAACCGCTTCAGCCCGGCGGGGCTGTTCTTCCCGCCCTATACGCCCCGGATGCGGCGGCTGCTGGAGGCGGCCTTGCGATGGATATGACCGGCTACGATTACATCATCGTCGGCGCGGGCTCGGCGGGATGCGTGCTGGCCAACCGGCTTTCGGCCGATCCGGCGCGGCGGGTCTGCCTGATCGAGGCGGGGGGCGAGGATCGCCATCCGATGATCCACATGCCGTTGGGCCTTGCGGCGCTGGCGCGGCTGCGCAAGCTGAACTGGGGCTACGAGACCGCGCCGGAGCCGGAGCTGGACGGGCGATGCCTCTACTGGCCGCGCGGCAAGGTGCTGGGCGGATCGAGCTCGATCAACGCGATGATCTACATGCGCGGCCATCCCGAGGATTACCGGGGCTGGGCCGAGGCCACCGGCTCGCCGCTCTGGGACTGGCCGCATGTGCTGGGCCTGTTCCGCGATCTGGAGGCCAATGCGCGGCTTGCCGGCGATCCGCTGCACGGGGCGGCGGGGCCGCTGAGCGTCAGCGACCTGCGCGCGCCCAACCCGCTGTCGCTGGCCTTCGTGGCGGCGGCGGCCGAGGCGGGGCTGCCCGGCTGCGCCGATTTCAACGGCGCGGCGCAGGAGGGGGCGGGGCTCTATCAGGTGACCCAGCGCAACGGCCGGCGCTGGAGCGCGGCGCGCGCCTTCCTCGCCGCCGCGCGCGGGCGGCGCAATCTGGAGGTCCGCACCGGCACCCCGGTGCAACGTGTGATCTTCGAGGGCCGCCGCGCCGTCGGCGTGGCGCTGCGCGGCGGCGCGCTGCGGCTGCGGCCGGGGGGCGAGGTGATCCTCTGCGGCGGCGCGATCAACTCGCCACAGCTTCTGCTGCTGTCGGGCATCGGGCCGGGGGCGGATCTGCGCCGGCTGGGGATCGAGGTGCTGCAAGATGCGCCCGGGGTCGGCGGCAATTTGCAGGATCACCTCGACGTGGCGCTGCTGGCGCCGGAGCGGGGGCGGCTGTCGATCGGCCTTTCGCCCTCCTTCCTGCCGCGCGTCTGGCGCGGGATGCGGCAGTGGCGGCAGGGCGAGGGCGAGTTCACCTCCAACGTGGCCGAGGCCGGGGCCTTCGCCCGCAGCGATCCGGGCCGGGCGCGGCCGAACCTGCAATTCCACTTCCTGCCCGCGTTGCTGCGCGACCATGGGCGGCGCACCACCTTCGGCCATGGCGCGACGCTGCATGTCTGCGATCTGCTGCCGCAAAGCCGGGGGCGGATCTCGCTCGCCTCGCCCCGGCCGGAGGAGGCGCCGCGGATCGCCGCCGGTTACCTGAGCGCGCCGGAGGATATGGCGGTGCTGCTGGCCGGGCTGCGTCTGGCGCGGCGCATCCTCGGCGCGCCGGCGCTGGCGCGGCACCTGCGGCCGGGGCCGGAACCCGACGAGGCGGTGCTGGTGGACCAGATCCGGGCGACGGCGGAGACGATCTACCACCCGGTCGGCACCTGCCGGATGGGGGCCGATGCGGGGTCGGTCACCGACCCGGCGCTGCGGGTGCGCGGCGTCGAGGGGCTGCGCGTCGCCGACGCCTCGGTCATGCCGCGCATCCTCGCGGGCAATACCAACGCCCCCGCCATGATGATCGGCGAGAACGCGGCGCGGATGATCCTCGGTTAGGCGGCGGTCGGTGGGGGACTTTGTTCGCTGGGTGGCGGGCGGGATGCTGGCTGGCCGGGGCAGGGTGCCGGAGAAACGCGCGGCGGAACCTCCAAGGCTGGCCGGGCGGAGACAGGCGAGGCACTGCCTCGCCCCGCCCGTCGTGTGGCATTTCCGCAAGAGACGGGGATCGCTCGCGCCGACGAGAGGCCAGTGCCTGCCCCGGCGGGCGAGAAGCGCCCGCCGATGGCGGGGCGGGCGCTGGCCGGGGGCTTTGGGCCCCCGGCTGGCCAAGCTGAACCGATGTGCTGTGGCGAAGGCGATGGCCTTCGCCATGGATGCGTGAGGGGACGCCGCTGACGGATTGATGAGATGTTGGGAAATGGCCGCCGCCCTCACCATCGTGATGGGTGAGGCGCCGGTGAGACTGCTCCTAATCCTTGGCGGCCTCGATCCCTGCTATTGCGCAGGAAAAGAGAGGGACGCTCCCCTCATCCTGCGTCTCCATCGGAACCGCATCCCGGCCGCCCGAACGCATTCCTGCCGCGGGGGCGCGTCCGCTCCTCGCGGCCACCGCGCTCGCGGCGAGGCGCGCAGCTCGCCCTCCCGCTACTCCGCCGCCAGCCGCACCAGCCGCAGGCAGAGCCGGGTCGCCGCCGCCATGTCCTGAAGGCTGATCCAT
>JBDHSR010000012.1:0-22898 GCA_039808305.1 Gemmobacter sp.
AACAAGGCGCGAAGCGCCGCCGGGCAGCGCCCGACCGCCCCCTCGGGCGGGCGCTTCGGTGACGCTGGCGCGACGATCGGAGTTAGGCGGGGCTCAGCCATAAAGTGACGACCACAGATGTTGCAGCGCCCACCCGGCAGTCGGGCGCTGCCCTCCGTGGCAAGGGATGGCAGGCCAAGTTTTCGCCACGTGGTGGCGGCGCGGCTTCGGCAAATCCCGACGTCTCCGGGGCCGCATCCGCTCTTCAGCCCTCGCCCTCTTTCCGGTGCCAGCAGGAAATCGGCCGTAGTCCGCTTCCCGGCCGCATCGCCTCCCGGTGGCCTCAGCCTCCCGGCATGGCCCTGCCGCCGCTCGCCCCGCCCATCCCGACGCCTGCCCAGTCTAAAGCGGCGCGCAGGCCCGGGCGAGCCAGGCCCGCGCCGGCCCCTCCACCCGCGGCCCGATCTTCGCCAGCACCTCGGCGTGATAGGCGTCGAGCCAGGCGCGTTCGCCGGGCGACAGCAGGTCGGCCAGGATCAGCCGCCGTTCGAAGGGCGCGAAGGTCAGCGTCTCGAAGCGGAATTGCGGCCGGTTGTCGCCCAAAGGCGGCGCCTCCTCGACCACGATCAGGTTCTCCAGCCGGATGCCGAAGGCCCCGGCGCGGTAATAGCCCGGCTCGTTCGACAGGATCATCCCCGCCGCCAAGGGCACTTCCGACAGGCGCGAGATCCGCTGCGGCCCCTCATGCACCGACAGGAACGCCCCCACGCCATGCCCGGTGCCATGGTCGTAATCGAACCCCTCGCGCCAGAGCGGCGCCCGCGCCAGCGCGTCGAGATCGCGCCCGGCGATGCCGCGCGGAAAGCGCGCCCGCGAAAGCGCGATCATCCCCTGCAACACACGGGTATAACAGAGCTTCTCCTCCGCCCCGACCTCGCCCACCGCCATCGTCCGCGTGATGTCGGTCGTGCCGTCGCGATATTGCGCGCCGCTGTCCACCAGCAGCAATTCGCCGGGGCGGACCGGCCGGTCCGTTGCCTCGGTCACCCGGTAATGGATGATCGCGCCATGCGGCCCCGCGCCGCAGATCGTGTCGAAGCTCAGGTCGTGCAGCGCGTTGGTCTCGCGCCGGAAGCCCTCCAGCGCCTTGACCACCGCGATCTCGCTCAGGCCCCCCTGCGGCGCCGCCTCCTCCAGCCAGTGCAGGAAACGCGCCACCGCCGCCCCGTCGCGCAGATGCGCCTCGCGCGTGCCGGCGAGCTCGGCGGCGGTCTTGCAGGCCTTCGGCAAACGGCAGGGATCGTCGCCCCAGACCACCGCCACCCCGGCCTCCTCCAGCTCCTGCGAGACGGCGAGCGGCGCCGCGCCGCGATCCACCCGCACCGGCCCGGCCAGCGAATGCAGCCCCGGCACGAAGGCCGAGGGCGGACGGATCGTCACATGCTCGTCCAGCGCCGCCCGCACCTCCGGCCCGAACTTGGCGGGCTCGGCGTAGAGCGTCACCCGGGCGTCGTCATGCAGCACCGCGAAGCCATGCAGCACCGGATTGCGCGGCACATCGGCGCCACGCAGGTTCAGGAGCCAGCAGAGGCTGTCGGGCAGGGTGATCACCGCCGCCCGCTGCCCGGCCGCGCGCAACCCCTCGGCCAGCCGCGCGCGTTTGGCGAGGCTGCTCTCGCCCGCCAGCGCCTCGGGATGGACGAAGGCCGCCCCCATCGGCGGGGCCGGCTGGTCCGGCCAGACCGCGTCCACCAGATTGCCATGCGGCTTCAGGATCACCGCGCCGCCCGCCAGCGCCGCCTCGATCCGGCCGATCTCCTCGGCGGTATGCAGCCAGGGATCGAAGCCGACCACGCCCTCCGCCAGATTCTGCGCGATCCACGGCCCCGGCTGCACCTCCGGCCAGTCCACCGGCGTGAAGACCGCCAGCTCCACCTGCGCCCGCACCTGCAACCTGTAACGCCCGTCGACGAAAACCCCCGCCACCTCCGGCAAGACCACCGCGAAACCGGCCGAGCCGGTGAAGCCGGTGAGCCAGCTCAGCCGCTCGTCATGCGCCGCGACATATTCGCCCTGATGCGCATCCGCCCGCGGCACCAGAAAGCCGCTCAACCCCTCCGCCGCCAGCCGCGCCCGCAAGGCGGCCAGCCGCGCCGCCCCCTGCGAAGGATCCGCCTGCGCGCCGAAGGTCTGGAACATCGCAATCCCCATTTTCTGTCTGAAAATATCCTCGGGGGGTGAATTGAGCGCACAGCGCTCAAGAGGGGGGCGGAAAGCCCCCCTTTACCCCGCCTTCCGCAAGCCCCCGCGCGAGCGCTTCCTGGGGTCGCTCTCGAACAGGCTCGCCAGTTGCTCGGTCATCGCGCCGGCAAGCTGCTCCACATCGGTGATCGTCACCGCGCGCTGGTAGTAGCGCGTCACGTCATGGCCGATGCCGATGGCGATCAGCTCCACCTGACGGCGCCGCTCCACCAGCGAAATCACGTCGCGCAGGTGTTTCTCCAGGAAACTCGCCGCATTGACCGAAAGCGTCGAATCGTCGACCGGCGCGCCGTCCGAGATCACCATGAGGATCTTGCGCGCCTCGGGGCGGTGGACGAGCCGGCGATGCGCCCATTCCAGCGCCTCGCCGTCGATATTCTCCTTCAGCAGGCCTTCCTTCATCATCAGGCCCAGATTGGGCCGCGCCCGCCGCCAGGGCGCGTCGGCCGATTTGTAGATGATATGGCGCAGGTCATTGAGCCGCCCCGGCTGCTGCGGCCGCCCGGCGGCCAGCCATTTCTCGCGGCTCTGCCCGCCCTTCCAGGCGCGGGTGGTGAAGCCGAGGATCTCGACCTTCACGCTGCACCGCTCCAGCGTGCGGGCCAGCACATCGGCGCAGATCGCGGCGATGGAGATCGGCCGCCCCCGCATCGAGCCGGAATTGTCGAGAAGCAGCGTCACGCAGGTGTCGCGGAACTCGGTATCCTTCTCCTGCTTGAAGGACAGCGGCGTCGTCGGGTTCGCCACCACCCGCGCCAGCCGCCCGGCATCGAGCGTGCCCTCCTCCAGATCGAAGAGCCAGCTCCGGTTCTGCTGCGCCTGAAGGCGGCGTTGCAGCTTGTTGGCCAGCCGGCTCACCGCGCCCTTCAGCGGTTCGAGCTGCTGGTCGAGATAGGCGCGCAGCCGTTCCAGCTCCGCCGCCTCGGCCAGATCCTCGGCGCGGATCTCCTCGTCGAATTCGGTGGTATAGACGGTATAGTTCGGATCGGCGTCGGAATAGGGCGCGGGGGGCGGCGGTTCCAGCGGCGCCTCGCCCTCGGGGATCTCGGCCTCGTCGGATTGCTCCATCTCGGCGCCGTCCTCCATGGTGACCTGCGCCTGGCTCTGGTCCTGCTCCTCCTCCTGGCTGCGCTCGGGGGTGGCCTCCATCTCCTCCTGCTCGGATTGCTCCTCGCCGGTGCTGTCCTGGCTCTCGTCGTCCTCCTGCGCGTCGTCCTGCGCCTCGTCGTCCATGTCGTCGGCATCGGGGTCGTCGCCCAGCTGGTCGCCATAGCCGAGATCGGCGATCACCTGCCGGGCGAGCCGGGCGAAGGCGGCCTGATCGTCCAGCGCCCCGGCGAGGCCTTCCAGCGTGCCGCCCGCCTGCTGTTCGATGAAGTCGCGCCAGAGGTTCATCACATTGGCCGCGGCCGGCGGCAGCGGCACGCCGGTCGCCAGATGCCGCACCAGATAGCCCGCCGCCACCGGCAGCGGCGCGTCGGCGGGGCTGGTGATCTGGCCATAGCCCTTGCGCTCGGCCTCGTGGCCGAGCTTGTGGGCGATGTTCACCGCCGTGCCCGGCATGGCGCGGGCGCCGAGCGCCTCGGCGCGGGCCACCTCCATCGCCTCGTAGATGTCGCGGGCGAGGGTGCCGGCCGGGGCGTATTTCGCCGCCAGCCCCTCGTCGTGATGGCGCCGCCGCAGCGCCAGCGCGTCGGCGGTGCCGCGCGCCAGCAGAACCTCGTCGCGCGTCATGCGGCGCGAGACCTGCGGCAGGCGCACGCCGTCCTTCGTCATGCCCGAGGGATCGACGGAATAGGTGACCGTCATCTCCGGGTCGTCGGCCATGGTCTTGGTGGCCTCGGCCAGGGCCTTCTTGAAGGGATCGGCGGGGTTGTCGGCGGGCTTGTTCATGGCCGCAGTCAATCACCTCGCCGCCGCTGCCGCAAGGGGGCGCGGGCGGGCTTGCCGCGCCGGGGCGAAGGGTGCATCGTGGCGGCAAAGGACGGAGGCGGCGATGCGGATCGGCTATCTCGACAATCCCGAAAGCGGGCGCTCGGACCGGGTGCTGGCGGCGCTGGCGCGGCGGCTTCTGGCCGAGGGCGTGGCGGTGCGCGGCGCGGTGCAGGAGAACTCCGGCCATTGCGAGCAACATTGCGACATGGACCTGCGCATCCTGCCCGACGGGCCGCTGATCCGCATCAGCCAGGATCTGGGGGCCCATTCGACCGGCTGCCGGCTCGACCCGGCGGCGCTGGAGGCGGCGGTGATGGAGGTGGCGCGGCGGCTGCCGGGGGCGCAGCTCCTCATCCTCAACAAGTTCGGCAAGCACGAGGCCGAGGGGCGGGGCTTCCGGCAGATGCTGGCCGATGTCGCGGCGACGGGCGTGCCGGTGCTGGTCGGCATCAACCCGATGAACCGGCAGGCCTTCTTCGATTTCGTCGGCGATCTGGCCGAGGAGGTGGCGGAGGACGGCGCGCTCGACTGGGCGCGCGGCGCGCTGGCCGGGGCGGAGGCCGCGTGATGGCGCGGATCGCGGTGCTGACCGTCTCGGATCGCGCCTCGGCCGGGCAATACGAGGATCGCGGCGGCCCGGCCATCGAGGCCTGGCTGCGCCGGGCGATCACCTCGCCGGTCGAGATCCGGCGCGAGATCGTGCCCGACGGGCGCGCGGTGGTCGGCGCCGCCTTCCGCCGCTGGGCCGATGAGGAAGGGGCCGACCTCATCCTCGCCACCGGCGGCACCGGCCCCTCGCCGCGCGACCTGACGCCCGAGGCGATGGACGATGTGGTGGAGCGCCACTTCCCCGGCTTCGGCGAGCTGATGCGCGCGGTCTCGCTGCGCGAGGTGCCGACGGCGATCCTGTCGCGGCAGGGCGCGGGGACGCGGGGGCGCTGTCTGATCGTCACCCTGCCGGGCAAGCCCTCGGCCATCGCCACCTGCCTCGACGCGGTGTTCCCGGCGATTCCCTATTGCCTCGACCTCATGGGAGCGGCGCGGATCGAGACCGATCCCGCGGTCTGCGCGGCGTTCCGGCCGGCGAAGTGAAGGCGCCTCCGGCGCGGGGGTATTTGGATCAGGTTGAAGCTGCGAGCGTTTCGGCGAGGAGGCGGGGGACTTCCGCGTGTTCGCCGATGGCGGGCAGGAGCGGGCCGGGAAAGCCCGCCGCCGCCAGCGCCTCGGGGACATCGCGCGCGACATGGCCGGCGCGGGTGGCGAAAAGCGGCAGGCAGAGCGCGGGGCCGGGGATCCGGGCGGCGTCGCGCAGGAAGGGCGCTTCCTCGACATAGCCGGTCGCGACGCGGAAGCGGGTGAGGCGGCGGAGGTCGCGGGCCAGTTCCTCGGTCCGGGTGGCGGAGGCGCGGGAGGCGCGGCTGCCATGGGCGGCGAGCAGGAGCGTGGCGTCCTCCGGCAGGCCATGCGTGGCGGCGGCTTCCCGCGCGCTGCGGGCGAGCAGGGCGGCGAGGCCGGGGTGGTGGCCGAAGGCCGGCAACTGCCGGGGGTGGGTGATCCCGGCGGCGGCGAGGCGGGCGGGCAGCAGGCGGCGGGTGAACCAGCCCTCGGCCATGAAGAAGGGCAGGATCGCGGCGCCGGGCAGGGCGGTGAGCGCGGTTTCCAGCGCGCCGGGGGCGGCCAGTGTCGTTCCCGCCACCTCCCAGCTGGGCAGCAGCGCCGCGATGCGCGCCGCCAGCGCCCGCAGCGCCGTCTCCTGCGGGGCGGGATCGGCGGGCGAGCCATGGGCGACGATCAGGGCGCGACACTCTGTCATGCGGCGAAGATAGGGCGGCGCGGGTGCTTGTCCAGCCCCGCCGCCGGGCTTAGCCTGCGGGGCGGGAGGTGCGCATCATGGCATGGCTGGAATTCGCGCTGGCGCTGGCGGCCTTCATGGCGAGCCATCTGGTGCCGTCGCGCGCGGGGCTGAGGGCGGCGCTGGTGGCGCGGCTGGGGCGGGGCGGCTATGGCGCGGCCTATGGCCTCTTGTCGCTGGCGCTCTTCGTCTGGGTGATCGTGGCGTCGGGGCGGGCGCCTTTCGTCCCGCTCTGGGATCAACAGATCTGGATGCGCTGGCTGGTCAATCTGGCGATGCCCGTGGCGGTGCTGCTGATCTGCCTCGGCCTCGGCGCGCCCAATCCGCTGAGCTTCGGCGGCCGGCGCGAGGGGTTCGATCCGGCGCGGCCGGGGATCGCCGGGGTGGTGCGCCACCCGCTGCTCTGGGCGCTGCTCCTTTGGGCGCTGGCGCATCTGCTGGTGAATGGCGATCTGGCGCATGTGATCCTGTTCGGGTTGCTCGCGTTCTATTGCGCCATCGGGATGCGGATGATCGACCGCCGCCAGCGCCGGGTCCTGCCGGATTGGGCGGGGGTTGCCGCCGGCACCTCCAACCTGCCCTTCGCGGGGAACTGGCGTGGCTGGCGGCCGGACTGGCGGCGTGTCCTGCTGGCGGTGGTGATCTGGATCGGCCTGCTGCATGCGCATCCGCCGGTGATCGGGGTCAGCCCGCTGCCCTGGGGCTGAGCGGCGTCAGGGCAGCAGCGCCGCCACCCGTTCCGCCGGGCGGCAGAGCGCCGCGCCGCGCGGGCTCCGCACGAAGGGCCGCTCCACCAGAACGGGATGGGCGAGCATGGCGGCGAGGATCGCCGCGTCGTCCGCATCGAGCAGGCCGAGCTCGCGCGGCAGATCGCCCTTGCGCCGCAGCGCCGCGCCGGGCGTGAGGCCGGCCTCGGCGAGCAGCGCGCCCAGACCCTCGCGGCTCCAGCCGGTGTCGAGATAGCGGATCACCTCGGGCTCGATCCCGGCGGCGCGGATCGCCTCCAGCACCTTGCGCGAGGTGGAACAGCCGGGATTGTGCCAGATGGTGACGGGAAAATCGCTCATGGCGGCGAGCTTAAACCCGCGCCGCGGCCTGCGGCAAGAGCCAGGGGCCGGAGGCGGGCGCGCGGTTCAGGTGCAGCCGGCAGCCATAGGCGGCGGAAAGCGGCGTATCGGCCAGCACCCGCTCGGGCGGACCTTGCAGATGCAGCCTGCCCTTGGTCATCAGCGCCACGCTGTCGGCGATCATCGCGGTCAGGTTCAGGTCGTGCATCACCGCCACCACGCCGCCGCCGGCGCGGGCGAAATCGCGGGCGATCTCCATCACCAGCAATTGCTGCGCGATGTCGAGGGCCGAGACCGGCTCGTCGAGGAAAAGCCAGCGCGGCCCCTCCGGCCCGGCGGCGCCGCCGATCTGCGCCAGCACGCGGGCGAGATGGACGCGCTGCTGCTCGCCGCCCGAAAGCTCGGGGAAGAGCCGCGGCTCGTAACCGGCGAGGCCGACCTGCGCCAGCGCCGCCGCCGGATCGCCGCTGCCGGTTCCGGCGGAAAGGCCGAGCCGCACCACCTCGCCCACGGTGAAGGCGAAGCTGACCGGGGTCGCCTGCGCCAGCACGGCGCGGCGGCGGGCGAGCGCGGCCTCGGGCAGGGCGGCGATCTCGGTGCCCTCCAGCCGGGCGGAGCCCTCGTAGCGCAGATCGCCGGCGAGGGTGCGCAAGAGCGTGGTCTTGCCCGAGCCGTTCGGCCCGATGATCGCCGTCACCGCGCCGGGGCGGGCGGTGAAGCCCACGCCTTCCAGCACCGGATGCCGCCCGAGGCGGACGCGGAGGTCTGCGGTCTCCAGCATCAGATCGCCTCGCCGGGGCGCTGGCGCAGCAGGATCCACAGGAAGACCGGCGCGCCGATCAGGGCGGTGATGATGCCGATCGGCAGCTCCGCCGGAGCGGCGATGCTGCGCGCCACCATGTCGGCCAGCGTGAGCAGCATGGCGCCCAGCAGGGCGGCGTTCGGCAGCAGGCGGCGATGTTCCGGCCCGGTGGCGAGGCGCAGCAGATGCGGCACCACGATGCCGATGAAGCCGATCCCGCCGGCCATGGCGGTGGCCGCGCCGGTGGCGGCGGCGACGCCGAGGATGGTGCGGCGCTTCAGCTTCTCGACCGGATGGCCGATATGGCGGGCGGCGGCCTCTCCCAGCGCCAGCGCGTCGAGGCCGGGGCCGAGGCGGGGGGCCAGCAGCAGGACGGGCAGCACGAAGGGCAGGGCGGAGAGGATCTTCTCCCAGGCCGCGCCGGAGAGCGAGCCCATGCCCCAGAAGGTCAGGTCGCGCAATTGCCGGTCGTCGGCGAGGAAGATCAGCACCCCCATCGCCGCGCCGGCCAGCGCCGCCAGCGCGATCCCGGCCAGCAGCAGCGTGGCGACCGAGGTGCGCCCGCCGCGCGTGCCGATGCGGTAAAGCAGCAGCACCGCCGCCCAGCCGCCGAGGAAGGCGGCGAGCGGCACCAGATGCGGCGTGGCGAGCGCCGCCGGCAGCATCCCGCCCAGCACGATGGCCGAGACGGCGCCGAGGCCGGCCCCGGCGCCGACGCCGACGATGCCGGGATCGGCCAGCGGATTGCGGAACAGCCCCTGCATCAGCGCCCCCGACACGCCGAGCGCGGCGCCGACCAAGAGGCCCAGCACCAGCCGGGGCAGCCGGATCGACATCAGCACCAGCCGGTCGCGCGCCGCGATCTCCTGCCCGGAAAGCAGGTCGCCCAGCACCTTCGGCAGCGAGACGGCGGCCGGGCCGGTTGCCAGCGCCGCCGCGCAGGTGAGAAGCAGCGCCGCCAGCAGCACCCAGCTCAGCCGCGCCGCGCGGGTGCTGCGGTCGCCCTGCGGGGCCACGGCGGAGAAGGCGGGGCGGGGCAGGGCGGACATGGCGGCCTCAGGGCTTGCCGTAAAGCGCGGCGTGCAGCTCCGCCGCCGCCTCGGCGGTGCGCGGGCCGAAGCCGAGCAGCTTCATCCCGTCCATGCGGATGATCGCGCCAGCGGCGGCGGCGGGGCTGCCGGCCAGCGCGGGCAAGGCGAGGATGTCGGCGTCGCTGATCGTCATCGGCCCCTCGCGCTCCATCATCAGGATGGCGTCGGGGGCGGCGGCGAGCAGCGCCTCCTCGGTGACGGGCTTGTAGCCCTCGAAGCCGGTGAGCGCGTTGTCGGCCCCGGCCAGCGCCAGGATGCCCTCGGCCGAGGTGTCCGCGCCCGCCGCCATCACCTTGCCGCCTTGCAGCGACAGGATGAACAGCACGCGCTTGCGCTCGGTCACCGTGGCGGCGCGGGCCTCGGCCTCGGCCAGATCGGCGGCGACCTCGGCGGCCATCGCCTTGCCCTTGTCGGCCAGATCCAGCGCGGCGGCGATGGTCTCGATCTTCAGCGGCACGGCGGCGGCGTCATGGCCGTCGGGCACCTCGACATAGCGCACGCCGGAGGCCTTCAGCACCGCCACCGCCTCGGGTGGGCCGGCGCCTTCCTCGGCGAGGATCAGGCCGGGATCGACCGACAGCACCCCTTCGGGCGACAGCGCGCGGACATAGCCGAGATCGGGCAGCGCCGCGATGGCCTCCGGGTAGGTGGAGGTGGAATCCCGCGCCACGATATGATCGGTCGCGCCCAGATCGGCGGCGATCTCGGCCACCGCGCCGCCCAGCACCACCACCCGCTCCGGCGTCTCGGCATGGGCGGGCAGGGCGGCGAGCAGCAGCGCGGGAAGCGACAGGCGGATCATGCCTCGGCCTCCGGCAGCGCCTCGGTCAGCGCCTTCCAGGCGGCGCCGTCATTGTCCTTGCGATAGGCGAAGAGTTGCAGGATCAGCCCGCCCTTGTCGTCGAACCCCTCGACCGAGATGGCGTCGCCGGTGCGGGTGGCCTTGGTCACGCACCAGACCTCGGCGATATGGTCGGCCCTGAGGTGCAGGTTGAAGCGCGGGTCCATGACGTTGATCCAGGGGCCCATCGGCACGATCTTCTCGACCGGGCCGCCATGGATCTGGATGCAGCCCATATTGCCGACGAAGACCATGATCGGGATCGCGTCGCGCGCCGCCGCCTCCAGCGCCAGCGTCACCGCGTCGGTCGAGAGCTTGCGGGCATGGGGCGCGCCGACCAGGCGGTTGGCGCCGAGGCGGTTCATCTTCAGCTTCTGCACCATCGGCAGGAACTGGTGGGTGTCGGTCATCTTCGCCCATTCGGCGCGCAGCTCGTCGGCGCGGGCCGGGTCGCCCTTGGCGGGCGCGGTCTCGGCGCGCGGCTCGATGGCGAGGACCGGCGGCTCGGCCAGACGCAGCGCCTCGACCAGACGGCCGAAGGCCGCCACATCCGAGGCGGGCTTCAGATGGATCTTGTGCACCGCGTCGCCGGCGGCGTCGAAGATCTGGAGGCTGCGCTTGCCGCCCTCCGGCGTCTCCTCCTCCAGCGCGAAGCCGTAGACCCAGTGTTTCGGGAAGATGCGCAGGTCGATCTCGGGGCCGAGCACCATCGCGGCATGGGGGCCGTCGTGATAGGGCTCGTAGACGCCGATCCGCTCATGCACGCAGGAGTCGTTGCGGGTCAGCCCCATCACGTCGCCCAGATCGCGCAGCAGCGGAAAGAGCTTCGCCGGCGTCGGGTCGATCGCCGTCACGCCGGCGCCGAGATGGGCGGCGACCAGCTCCGCCTCGCTGATGCCGAGGTTTTCGGCGAAATCGCGGGCGCGCGTCTTCGGATCCTCGGCGCGGCGGGCGCGGATTTCGGCGGCATCGGGGCGGTGCAGGGTCGCGGTATCAGCCATGTTCGGTCCTCGGGCAGCAAGCGGGAGGCGCGTTTCTGGCTGGCCTTGAGGGCAAGGCGGGCTGGCGGCGCAGAGTTGCGGCCGTAATACGGCGCGGAACCCGAGCAATCAAGTCGGAAATCCCCGGGGCCGGCGCGGCGGCGCCTGACGCAAGGGCGCGGAAGCCGGGCGGTTCCGGGGCTGGACTTTGCATTCAAGTAATGGAATATGATTGGTGGCGTCACGCGAAGGCGTGTTGCCGTTCCACGCATTCTGTGGCATCACGGAACCGACCCAAACTGGACTGACGAGTTTAGCATGACCGACTTCGCCGCCCGCCGCACCATGATGGTCGATACGCAGATCCGCCCCTCGGACGTCACCAAGTTCCCGATCATCGCCGCCATGCTCGCCATCCCGCGCGAAGCCTATGTTCCGGCGGAACGGCGCGAGGCGGCCTATATGGGCGAGCATGTGACGCTGGGCGGCGGCCGGGTGGTGCTGGAGCCGCGCACGCTGGCCAAGATGCTGGACGCTCTGGACATCCAGCCGGACGAGACCGTGCTCGATATCGGCTGCGGGCTGGGCTATTCGACGGCGGTGATCGCCCGCATGGCCGAGGCGGTGGTCGCGGTCGAGGAGGACGAGGCGCGGGTGGCCGAGGCGCAGCGCACGCTCTCGTCGCAGGGCGTGGACAATGCGGCGGTCATGGCGGGCCCCCTGGCGGCGGGCGCGCCGAAGGCCGGCCCCTATGACGTGATCGTGCTGCAAGGCGGGGTGGAAATCCTGCCCGAGGCGGTGCTGGCGCAACTGAAGGAGGGCGGCCGGATCGGCTGCATCTTCATGGAGGGCGCGCTCGGCGTGGCGCGGGTGGGCTATCGGATCGACGGCCAGATCACCTGGCGTCAGGCCTTCAACGCCACGGCCCCGGTGCTGCCGGGCTTCGCGGCGCGGAAGGTTTTCACTCTCTGATCCCGTGCGCGGGCGGATATAAGAAGAACGGGAGCAGGCGATGTTCGGATTGAGGCAGATCCTCGCGGCAACGGCGGTGACGGCGGCGCTGGTCGCCCCCGCCGCGCAGGCCGAGACCCTGGGGGACGCGCTGATCGCGGCCTATCGCAACTCGCATCTGCTCGACCAGAACCGGGCGCTGCTGCGCGCGGCGGACGAGGATGTGGCGACGGCGATCTCCGCCCTGCGCCCGGTGGTGGAGTTCACCGCCAGCGCGCAGCGCAGCCATCAGTATTTCGAGAATGCCGGCGCCCCGAACGGGCTGTTCAGCACGGTGCCGGAGGAGGCGACCTCGACCACCAACGCGCTGGAGCTGTCGTTCCAGTTGCTGCTCTACGATTTCGGCCGCAGCCAGGCCGGCATCGCCGCCTCCAAGGAGGCGGTGCTGGCGACCCGCGCCGGGCTGGTGGGGGTGGAGCAGCAGGTGCTGCTGGGCACCGTCAACGCCTATGTGAACGTGAAGCTCGCGCAGGAGATCGTGGAGCTGCGGCAGAACAATACCCGCGTCATCACGCAGGAACTGCGCGCCTCGGAGGATCGCTTCGACGTGGGCGAGGTGACGCGCACCGATGTGGCGCTGGCGGAATCCCGTCTGGCGCAGGCGCGGGCGCTGCTGGCGGCGGCCGAGGGCGACCTGCTGGTCGCGCGCGAGGCCTACAAGGCGGCGACCGGCGCCTATCCGGGGCGGCTTTCCGCCCTGCCCAAGGCGCCGAAGCTGCCGGCGAGCCTCGATGCCGCGATGTCGGTCGCGCGCCGGGCCCATCCCGACATGATCCGGTCGCAGCATCTGGTGAAGGTGGCCGACCTGAACCTCGAACTCGCCAAGGCCAACATGAAGCCCACCATCTCGCTCGGCGCGACGGCGGGGATGTACGAGGGCACCTCCTCGGCCAGTTCCGACTACAACTCGGCGTCTGTCGGGGTGACGGCGCGCCAGACGCTCTATGCCGGCGGGCGGCTGTCGGCGCTCTACCGCAAGGCGATGGCGCAGCGCGAGGCGCAGCGCGCCGCGCTGCACCAGACCCGGGTGGAGATCGACCAGAATATCGGCAACGCCTGGGCGCGGCTCGACGTTTCCGCGGCGCAGATCGCCGCGAATATCCGCCAGATCGAGGCGGCGCAGATCGCCTTCGACGGGCTGCGCGAGGAGGCCAAGCTCGGCGCGCGCACCACGCTGGAAGTGCTGGATGCCGAGCAGGAGCTGCTCGACGCCCGCGCCGCCCGCGTCCAATCCGAGGCGGAGCGGTATTTCGCGGTCTACAACGTGCTGGCCGCGATGGGGCAGCTGACGGCGCAAAGCCTCAATCTCGGCATCCCGACCTATGATGTGACCGGCTATTACAACGCGGTGAAGGACGCCCCGGCGACCTCGTTCCAGGGCAAGGCGCTGGACCGCGTGCTGCAATCCATCGGCAAGAAGTAAGCGGTCCGCCCGGCGCACGGGCGGACGCAACCCCTTTTCTCCCTTGGCATTTGTTAACCGCTGTTCCGGCAGCCGCTTGTAAGGCGGCTGTTCTGCGGCTACTGTTTCCGAAAAAGCCGAAGTGGGGCGGGCATGACCGAGCCGATGAGTTCCAGAGAGATCGAAGACGTGCTGTCCTCCATCCGGCGGCTCGTATCCGAGGATCTGCGCCCCGCGCCGCGCCCCCCGGCGGTGGAGGGCAAGCTGCTGCTGACCCCGGCGCTGCGCGTGGTGGAGCCGGTTCCGCCGGTGGCCGAACCGTCCGCCCCGCCATCCATCCCCGCCGAAGACGCCTCGCTGGAGGATGTGGTGGCGCGGATCGGCGCCGGGATGCCGGCCGATGCCGGCTGGGAGGCCGATCTGGCGGAGGACTGGGCCGAGGGGGCCTGGCCCGGGACCGAGGTGGTCGAGGTCGATCTCGACAGGGTGGACGAGGCCGAGGTGGTGCAGTTCACCCCGCCCGAGCAGAGCCGGCTGGTGGATGCCTGGCGCGATGGCGCCTGGCCGGAAGGCCCCGCCGCGCCGGAAGCGGAACCGCCGGCCGAGCCGGCCCCCGCCGATCCCGAACCCGAGGCCGGCTTCGCCGATAGGGCCGAGGCCGAGGCGGTGGCGGAAATCCTGCGCGAGGAAGAGGCGCTCGCCGCCCGCGCCGGCACCGCCGCGCAGGAGGCGGTGCAGGATCTTTTCGCGCCCGCCGATACCGACGATTTCGGCGAGGAGGCGCTGCGCGAAGTGGTGCGCGACCTGATCCGCGAGGAATTGCAGGGCGCGCTGGGCGAACGCATCACCCGCAACGTGCGCAAGCTGGTCCGGGCCGAGATCGCCCGGGCGCTCGCCGCGCGCGAATTGTCCTGAGGGCTGGGCCGGCCGCGGCGGATGAGGCCCGGATTGCCGTCCTGGGTTCGGTCCGTTTTCAGCCTTCCCGCCGCGCTGTCCTTTCCGCGCAAAGAAAAACGCGCCCGCGAAGGGCGCGCGTTTTCCATGCGGGGCAGGGCCGGCTCAGGCGGCTTCGGCCTGCTCCAGCTCGGCGGCGTGGCGGCGCTCGCTTTCCTCGCGCGACAGCGCGACGGAGGTGCGCACCCCCTTGGCCACGAATTCCATCAGGCCCTTCACCACCCGCTCGTTCGGGTCGATCCCGGCGCAGGACAGCACCTCGCGCCCATCGCGCGAGCGCGCCCAGCGGGCGATCTGTTCCGGCCCGTTGCCGTATTTCTTGTCATCGGCGATCGCGTCGTCCAGCGCGGCGAGGACCACGGCGGCGAACAGCTTGCGGGCGCGCTGCCCCTGTTCGTAATTGAACGCGGTGCCGTCGATGAAATCAGCCATTTCCGTATTCCTGTTCTTGCTCTTGCGTATTACGGCGCCCGCGGAATATGACCTTTTTGGCACGATTCGGTATTCCGGCTTTGGTATGACTGCCATGCGCTCAGTGCATGGCTCAACCGCAACCCTACCAAATTTAGTGAAAGATCCAGCGGAACCCGGCCAATATATAGGGGTATTCCAAAACGGATCAAGATTTGGTCAATGTTTTGTCACTATTCGGGCGCCGTGGCGCCGTGAGCGCTCACTCGGCTTCCAGTTGCGCGGTTCCGGCGCTCAGCACGCCCTGCATCCGGTCGAAGCGCATCTGCGCCAGGGCCCGCCCGCCGGATTGGGTATAAAGCGTGCCGGCCTCGCGCCCCTCGGCGGTCAGGATCGCGGTGCCGACCGGCGCCGCGCCGGAAATCCTGAGCCGCACCAGACCCTTGCGCAATTCGGTCTTGTGCTTCATCCGCGCGGTCACCTCCTGGCCCACATAACAGCCCTTGCGGAAATCGACGCCGTGCAGCCGCTCGAACCCGGCCTCGAGGATGAAGGTCTCGTCGGGGACAAGCTCGATCCCGCTTTCCGGGATCAGGTGTTCGACGCGGATCGCGTCCCAGTCCACCGGCGCTTCCGCCCGCGCCGGCCCGTAGAACCGCCAGCCGAGCGCGGGGTGGCGCGGATCGGGCAGGGCGCCCTCCGGCGCCTCGCCCAGACCCCGGCTGACCGCGAGGGCGGAGGGCGCAAGCCGCACATCCGCCCGCAGCCGATACATCGAGAGCCGCCGCAAGGTGGCCTCGGCCAGGCTCTCCGGCAGGTCGAGCAGCAGCTCCGCCCCGGTATTCACCACGAAGAAATCCGCCAGATACTTGCCCTGCGGCGTCAAGAGCGCGGTATGGACGATGCCGGGCGCGGCCAGCCGCAGCACGTCATTCGTGACCAGCCCTTGCAGGAAATCCAGCCGGTCGGCCCCGGTCAGCGTGACAAGACGGCGCATCGCTCATTCCTTGAATTGCAGGCGATAGAGATCGGCATAAAGCCCGCCTTTTGCAAGCAGCGCCTCATGCGTGCCCTGTTCGGCCACCCGGCCGCGATCCATCACCACGATCAGATCGGCATCGCGCACCGTGGCGAGGCGATGGGCGATGACCAGCGTGGTCCGCCCGGCGCCGAGCCGCGCCAGCGCCTCGGACACCACCTGTTCCGAGGCGGCGTCGAGCGCCGAGGTCGCCTCGTCCAAGAGCAGCACCGGCGCCCCGGCCACCAGCGCCCGCGCGATGGCGACCCGCTGGCGCTGCCCGCCCGACAGGGCGGAGCCGCGCGGGCCGGCGGGGGTATCCACCCCCTGCGGCAGCGCGCGCAGGAAATCGGCCACATGGGCGTCGCGCAGCGCGGCCTCCAGCCGGTCTTGCGGCAGGTCGCGGCCCAGCGTCACATTCTCGCGGATGGTCTCGTCGAACAGCATGGCGTCCTGCGCCACCACGGCGAATTGCGCCCGCAGATCGGCCAGCGGCAGGGCGGCGATGTCGACGCCGCCGAGCGTGATGAGGCCCGCCTGCGCCTCGGCCATGCCGGTGAGCAGGTGGAAGACGGTGGATTTCCCCGCCCCCGAGGCGCCGACGAGGGCGGTCATCCGGCCCGCCGCCGCGGTGAAGCTCAGCCCGTCGAGCACGGGCGCGTCGCCATAGGAGAAGCGCACCTCCTCCAGCCTTATCTCCGGCACGCCGGGGGCAGGCCGGGCGGTTCCGGCTCGGGGCCGGGCCGGGGGGGCGGTGTCGAACAGCCGGAAGATGCGCTCCAGCGAGGCCGAGGCCACCTGCCAGATGCCGGCCTGATCGCCCAGCCGCCGGATCGGCTGGAAGGTCAGCGCCATGGCGGTGAAGAAGGCCATGAACTCGCCGGTCGAACGGCTGCCCTCGGCGATCTCACCCCCCGCCAGCATCAGCACGGTGAAGAAGCCGATGCCGGTGATCACGTCGATCAGCGCCGGGATGGTGGCGCGGCCCGCCACGCTGCGCACCTCGGCCCGCACGATCTGGCCGGCGATGCGGCGGAAGCGGCCGGTCTGGTAGTCTTCCATCCGGTTCAGCTTGATCGCCTGGATGCCGTGGAATATCTCGTCCAGCCGGGTGGAGCGCAGGCCCGCCTGATGGCGCATCTGCATGGTCTTGCGCCGGATGTAGCGTTGCAGCAGCGCGGCCGGGGCGATGAGCAAGGGCGCGCCGACCAGCGCGGCGAGCGTCCAGTGGACATCGATCGACAGCGCCACCGCGAAGAGCGAGATCAGCGCGATCAGGTCGCGCCCGACCCCGGTGATGACCGAGGACCAGACGCCCTGCACGGCGGCGGTGTCGCCCACCACCCGCTCCATCAGCGCGCCGGGCGGGTTCTCCTGGAAGAACCGGCTCTCCAGCGTCAGCACATGCGCCAGCAGGTCGACCTGCATCGCGGTGGAGCTTTTCTGCGCCACCGAGGTGAGCAGCGTCTTGGAGCCGACCGAGGTGATGGCCCGGATCACGAAAAGCCCGAGGATCGCCGCGCCCACAAGCGGCAATTGCCCCGAGCCGCCGGGGGCGAACACCTTGTCGAAGAGCGGCTCCAGCAGCCAGGAGAGCGCGCCGAGGGTGGAGCCCTCGATCACCATCAGCAGGAAGGCCAGCGCCATCGCGCCGAGATGGCCGCGCAGATAGCCGCGCCAGAGCCGCCCGAACAGGCGGCGCGAGGCGTAGCGCGGATCGGCGGGCGGATGCGGCACGGCGGATCTCCGGTTGGGGCCGCCCCCGGGATAGCCCGCCGGAGGAGCCTGGGCAAGCGCGCGGCGCCGGTCCCGGCCGGGGCAGGGGGCGCTCGCGCCCCCTCTTGCCTTCGGCAATTCACCCCCTGAGGATATTTGGGGACAGAAAATGGAAGCAACCCGCCCGCCCTTGGCAAGCGGGTTGCCATTTCCTGTCACGGTCATCGGCGTCCCCGCCTGTACCGTGCATCCAGGCTGCCCGATTCCGGTTAAGGATTGGTTAGCGCGCACCATTCATCCCATTTTCTGTCCGGAAATATCCTCGGGGGGAGGCCCCGCAGGGGCCGTGGGGGGCAGACGGCCCCCCTGCGACGATGCCGTCCCGATTGACCGGCAGAGCGGGGCGGCGTAGCCATGAGGGGCGCGATCGGGGGAGACGGCATGAGCCTTGCCAATGGACGCCGCTATCTGGCCATTCCCGGCCCCGCCGTCCTGCCCGACCGGGTGCTGGCGGCGATGCACCGCCCGGCGCCGGACATCTATGGCGGGGCGCTGCCGGAGATGGTGGCGACGCTCTGGCCGGATCTGCGGCGGCTGGCGGGAACGCGGGGGCGGGTGGCGATCTATATCGCCAACGGGCATGGCGCCTGGGAGGCGGCGAACAGCAATCTGTTCTCGCGCGGCGACCGGGCGCTGGTGCTGGCGACCGGGCGGTTCGGGCATGGCTGGGCGGAAAGCCTCGCGCCGCGCGGGGTCGCGGTGGACCTGCTGGATTTCGGACGATCCGCCGCGGCCGATCCGGGGCGGCTGGAGGAGGCGCTGCGGGCCGACCCCGCGCATCGGATCCGGGCGGTGTTGCTGAGCCATGTCGATACCGCCTCCTCGGTGCGCAACGACATCGCCGCCATGCGGGCGGCGCTGGACGCGGCGGGGCATCCGGCCCTGCTGGCGGTCGATGCCATCGCCTCGCTGGGCTGCGACGAGATGCGGATGGACGACTGGGGCGTCGACCTGCTGGTGGGGGCGAGCCAGAAGGGGCTGATGGTGCCGCCGGGGCTGGGGCTGCTGTGGATCTCGGAGCGGGCGGTCGCGCGCTGCGCCGAAGCCGACCTGCGCACGCCCTATTGGGACTGGCGGCCGCGGATCGCGGCGGAGGAATTCTGGATGCACTGGAACGGCACCGCGCCGACGCATCACCTGTTCGGCCTGCGCGAAAGCCTCGACATGATCTTCGAGGAGGGGCTGGAGGCGGTCTGGGCGCGCCATGCCGCCCTCGCGCGGACGGTCTGGGCGGCGTTCGAGGCCTGGGGCCGGGGCAACCCGGAGATCGCGCCGAATATCGCCGATCCGGCGCGGCGCGCCCATGCGGTGACGGCGGCGCGGCTGGGCGCGCCGCATGCCAGCCGGCTGCGGGAATGGCTGGAGCGGGAGGCGGGGGTCACGCTGGGCATCGGGCTCGGCATGGCGCTGCCGTCGGAGCCCGCCTGGCACGGCTTCCTGCGGGTGGCGCATATGGGCCATGTCAACGCGCATATGGTGCTGGGGGTGCTGGCGGCGATGCAGGCGGGGATGGCGGCGCTGGACATCCCGCATGGACCGGGGGCGTTGGAGGCGGCGGCGCGGGTCGTGGCGGGGGCGGCATGAGACAGGCGGAACCGGCGGATGCGGCGGCGGTGCGGGCCTGTATCGAGGCGGCCTTCGCCCCCTTCGTCGCGGTGATCGGTCGCCGCCCGGCCCCGATGGAGGCCGATATTCCCGCGCTGATCGCGGCGGGCCGGGTCTGGCTGGACGGCGAGGGGGCGGGTGTCATGGTCTGCTGGCCCGAGGGCCGGGCCATGATCCTCGACATCCTCGCGGTGCGGCCGGAGGCGCAGGCGCGCGCCCTCGGCGCCCGGCTGGCCGCCGGATGCGAGGCGCTGGCGCGCCGGCAGGGGCTGGAGGCGGTCGAGCTTTACACCAATGCCGCGATGGCGGGCGCGCAACGGCTTTACGCCCGGCTCGGCTATGCCGAAACCGGGCGCGGCCCGCATGAGGGCTTCCTGCGGGTGTTCTACCGCAAGGCGCTCTGATCCGGTCAGAAGGCGATGAGGTCGTCCGCCGACAGCGACTTGACGCCGTTCAGGGTGGCGACCACCACCCGCTCGTAATAGCTGCCCTCGCCGTCGTGATCATAGCTGAGGACATGGGTCTTGGTGTTGAAGTAGAAACCCGAATTGGCCGGCGCTTTCGACGTGCCCTGTTCCAGCGAGAAGATGGCGAAGTTGTCGCTGCCGTACATGCCCTTCTTCAGCAGCAGCCTGTCGCCCTGTCCGGTCTTGAAATCGGTGATCGTGTCGCCGCCGTCGGAAAGTTTCGAGAAGACGAAACGATCCGCCCCGGCGCCGCCGGTCAGCTTGTCGGCCCCTTCGCCGCCATCCAGCCGGTCGTTGCCGGTGCCGCCTTTCAGCACGTCCCTGCCCGCGCCGCCCAGCAGGATGTCGATCTCGCCGCCGCCATCCAGCGTGTCGTTGCCGTCGCCGCCGTAAAGCCAGTCGAACCCGGCCGCGCCGGTCAGCCGGTCATTGCCGAGGCCGCCATCCAGCATGTCGTTGCCGCCGCCGCCGGTCAGCTTGTCCTGGCCGCCATTGCCGGTCAGCCGGTCGTCCTTCGCGCCGCCCTTGAAGGTGTCGGCCCGGTCGGTGCCGTTGCGGGCGGCGGCCATCGTGCTTTCGGCGCTGTAGGACTGGCCTTCGATACGGATCGGCCCATGGTTCGCGCCGGGGCCCTTCAGCCAGGCGAGGAAGCCGTCGCCCTGCCGCACGATGCCGGCCTTGCCGTCCAGCTCGGCGGGGGAGCTGTCGGCATGCGCGGTGAGCAGGAAGGCGTTGCTGCGCGCCGCGCCGTTGCCGCCGAACACCTGGCCCAGCCAGAGGCCGTGGGTCACGTCATACCAGCTCACCGCGAAGGCGTTGCCCTTCAGCGCGGCGATGTCGGTCGTGTCGCCCCAGGTGGCGGCGGCGGCGATGTCGATCTTCTCCCCCGCCTCGCGCCCGTCGAGGATCCGCGCGGTCAGCCGGCCGAGGCCGTCGATCCAGGTGGCCACCACCTTGCCGTTGTCGAGCGTGACGGCATTGGGGGAAAGCGCGCCGCCCTCGCCCAGCACCACTTTCTCGCCCACCGCCTTGCCGTTCGGCGTGACCTGCTGGTAGACCGGGCGCCAGGCGGCGTTCCAGCCGTATTGCGCGAATTCGGCATAGACCACGCCGATATTGCCGCTTCTCAGCGCCACGGCGGCGGGGTTCGAGGGGTTGGCCTCGAAGGCGATGCCCATGGTCTCGAACGAGACGCCGTCCTTGACCGCCGTCTTCGCCTTGCCGACCTGCTTGCCGGCGGCGTCGAAGGTCACCATGCTGATGCCCTTGCTCAGATCGGTGACGCCGCCCGAACCCGTCTCGGTGAACAGGGTGACGTAATTGCCGTTCTTCAGCTTCACCGTGGAATAGACATCGTTCGGCTCTTCGGCCGGGCCGGTGGTGTGGACCGGGCGGGGCGTGCCCGGGCCGGTCTTGGCGCCGGTGTAGATCTTGGTGCCGATGCTGAAATTGGTGTCGCCGCCGCCGAGATTGGCGTTGATGAAATGCGCCGTGACCATCGCCTTGCCGTCATCGCCGGCGGTGATCTCGACCCGCCGCGTCGTGCCGACGCCGAAGCCCCCCGGCGAGGGGCCGACGCTCAGGGTGTTCACCGGCCCCAGCCTGTCGGTGCCCAGATTCAACTCGGCGGTGTGGATCACGGAGGAGCCGCTCCGGCCGCCGCCGAAAGCCACGAGGATCTTGCCGTTCGACAGTTCCCCGATGTCGAAGCCGGTCATGTCCAACCCCGCGGAGTTGACATACCAGGTTTTCGTGGCTTCGCGCGCCTTGACCATTTGGATACCCTTTTTCGCGTTTCTTCAAATCGCGCAGCAGGTTAGGCAAGGAGACGCCGCGGGGAAATCCCCCGAACGGGTGAGGCAGGCGCTACTTGCGGTGTTTCTCCAGCCAATCGCGCATCCAGGCGATCTCGGCCTCCTGCGCGGCGACGACCTGTTCGGCGAGCGCCCGCACTTCGGGGTCGGAGCCGTATTGCAGCACCACCTTCGCCATCGCCACCGCGCCCTCGTGATGCGGGATCATCCCGGCGACGAAATCGACATCGGCATCGCCGGTATAGCCGGCGCCGGCCATGCCGTCGTGCATCGCGGCGCCGGCGGCGATATAGGCGGCGGTGGAGGGCGCGGCATCCGCCGGCGCGCCATGGGCGGAATGATCGGTCTCCTGCGCGGCGAGGGCCAGCGGCAGGCAGGCCAGCAGGGCGGCGAGGGTGAGTTTCATGGCGGTCTCCTTCGATGTCGGGCGCAGGATGCAGGCTTCCAGCAAGGGGAAGGCAAATCAACGCGGCGTGATCGCGCAGCCCTGCCCGATCTGCGGGCGATCTCTGCGCAGGCGCACCGAACCTCCGGGTATTTCCCCTTCAAAGCGGCGCGGCGGGGGCGTAAGTTCGGGGGAACGGACGGATGACGCGCATGACGACAAAGACCCGGCGCCCCGTGGTGGGCATCATCGGCAATATGAGCCTGCTGAACGAAAGCTATCCGGTCCATGCCGGAGGCACGATGAATTCCGAGGCGGTGGCCGAGGTCGCGGGCTGCCTGCCGGTCATCATCCCGGCCGATCCGCGCTATGTCTGCGTGAACGAGCTGCTGGCGCTGTGCGACGGGTTCCTGCTGACCGGCGGGCGGCCGAACGTCCACCCCTCGGAATATGGCGAGGAGGAGACCCCCGCCCATGGCACCTTCGAACGCGCGCGCGACGCCATCACCCTGCCGCTGATCCGCGCCTGCGTGGAGCGCGGCCAGCCCTTCCTCGGCATCTGCCGCGGCTTCCAGGAGGTGAACGTGGCGATGGGCGGCACGCTCCACCCCGAGATCCGCGACCTGCCGGGGCGGATGAACCACCGGATGCCGCCCGACGGCACCATCGAGGAGAAGTTCGCGCTGCGCCATCCGGTGCATTTCACGCCGGGCGGCGTCTTCGCCCGGCTGATGGGGGCCGAGGAGGTGATGACCAACACGCTGCACGGCCAGGGCATCGCCCGCCCGGGCCCGCGCATCGTCATCGAGGGCCGGGCGCCCGACGGCACGCCCGAGGCGATCTTCGTGCAGGACGCGCCGGGCTTCACGCTTTCGGTGCAGTGGCACCCGGAATGGAACGCGGCGGGCGATCCGGTCTCGCGCCCGCTGTTCGAGGCCTTCGGGCGGGCGGTGGCCGATTGGGTCGATACACGCAAGGGTGGCATCCGCCTTGACGGATGCGCGGCCCGGTGATCCGCTGCCGCCTCGGGGTGCCAGCGCCGGGGAAGGGCGTATCGTAGGCAGGATCCTGTGAAGGACGGGCTGTCTCCCGCATCGGGGTCTACCCACGTCATCGCCGCCACCGGCTGATCGACGCGGGGGAAGCGACGGTTCACGCCCCGGCCGGCGATCATGTCCGCGTCATCCTGCGCGGCGCCGCGACCTCGAACGGCCATACCTCCACCATCGACATCGCGGCCCGCGCC
>JBDHSR010000013.1:0-21335 GCA_039808305.1 Gemmobacter sp.
CCCGCCGGCCTTGGCGCGCCGCTTTACGGCAAGCTCGACGGCGATCTGGCGGCGGCGATGATGTCGATCAACGCGGTGAAGGCGGTGGAGATCGGCGAGGGCATGGCGGCGGCCACGCTCACCGGGGTGGAGAACGCCGACGAGATCCGCATGGGGCCGGACGGGCCGGAGTTCCTGTCAAACCACGCGGGCGGCATCCTCGGCGGTATCTCCACCGGGCAGGAGGTGGTGCTGCGCTTCGCGGTGAAGCCGACATCCTCGATCCTCACCCCGCGCCGCACGGTGACCTCGGGCGGCGAGGAGGTGGACCTGATCACCAAGGGCCGCCACGACCCCTGCGTCGGCATCCGCGCCGTGCCGGTGGGCGAGGCGATGATGGCCTGCGTGCTGCTCGACCATATCCTGCGCGACCGGGGGCAGACCGGGGGAATGCGCGGCGAGATCGGCTGACTGCGGGGCCGACCGATTTGCGTCTGCGAGTGTGCTCCCGTGGACCGGGGGCCAGCGTGGCGGGATCGGCCGATCGCGTGGCCGACCGGGGACCCACGCGGCAGGAGACGCGCTCAGCCGGCGCGCGATTTCTGCACCGCGAGGATGCCGGCCATCACCACGGCGACCCCGATCATGTCGGTGAGCCGGATCCCCTCGCCCAGCAGCAGCGCCGCCAGCGCCACGCCGAGGAAGGGATTGAGGAAATGGAAGCTCGCGGCCTTCACCGTGCCGATGCGGCCGACAAGCGCGAACCACAGCACCGTCGCCGCGATGCCCGGCATCAGGATCTGATAGGCCATGGCGGCGATCCAGCGCGGGTCGAGCGGCAGGTGCCATGTCTCCATCGCGAAGCCGATGGGCCAGAGCGCCAGCGCGCCGACCCACATCTGGAAGCCGACGACGATCCAGAGATTGCCGCCCGAGGCCGCGCCGCGCAGGGTGAGCGTCGCGGTGGCCAGCGCCAGCGCGGCCAGCACGCAAAGCGCCACCGCCAGCGGGTCCGCCCCGCCGGTCAGCCGCGCCGCCATGATGAGCGTGACGCCGCCGAATCCCAGCGCCAGCCCGATCAGGCCCAGAGGCGGCAGGCGCTCGCCCCGGAACAGCCAGCCGAGCGCGGCCACCTGCAACGGCATCGACGAGGCGATGATGGCGGCGAGCGACGCCTCGATCCATTGCATCGCGATGAAGTTGAGCCCGAGATAGATAGCGTTCTGGCAAAGGCCGAACACCACCGTCGCCCGCCATTGCGCCCGCGTCAGCCGCAGGCTCTGCCCCAGCGCCATGCCCATCGCCACCGCGATGGCGCCGGAGATCGTGAAGCGGAAGGCCAGCGACAGCAGTGGCGGCGCCTCGGCCACGATGATGCGGGCCACGGCATAGGCCGATGACCAGATCAGCGCGAAGGCAAGCCCGATGACGATGGCGCGGCGGTCCATGGCACTTCCCCCTTCAAGCAAAAGGCCGCCCCGAAGGCGGCCTTCCGGTCTGGCGCGGCGGCTGCCGGGCTCAGGCGTTCACGCTGTCTTTCAGCGCCTTGGCGATGGTGAACTTCACCTGCTTGTCGGCGGGCTTGGTCACGGTCTCGCCGGTCGCCGGGTTGCGGACCTGACGCTCGGGGCGGGCCTTGCAGACCACCTTGCCGAGGCCCGGCAGGGTGACGGCGCCGCCGGCGGCCACTTCGCGCGCCACCACGGCGGCGATGG
This sequence comes from Gemmobacter sp., assembly GCA_039808305.1. Lineage (GTDB taxonomy): Bacteria > Pseudomonadota > Alphaproteobacteria > Rhodobacterales > Rhodobacteraceae > Gemmobacter. The sequence continues at coordinate 1,695 of JBDHSR010000013.1, forward strand.
CGTCGAGCGCATTGCCCGCGACTTTCTTGTCGGACCCCATCGCCTCGGCCAGCGCGGCGACGAGTTGCGTCTTGGTCATCGGTTTGGACATGTCCTGTTTCCCTTTTCCTAGGACCCTGCTGCCTCGCAGGGGGATTGCCCCTCTCGGGCGTGATGCCTCGCTACACAGGTTTTCCGGGCAAAGTTCAAGCCCCGATTGCGCGGCGGAGGGCGCGAAAGCGGCGTGTCGTCGGGTTCCCGCCCATGGCCGGGCCGGGATGGACGGGAGGCGGAGACAGGGCGCCCATGCGGTTGGCCCGCCTTTACAGGCCGGGGAGTGACTGAAAAAGCCGGAAGCTCCGCCCCTCGTGTGAGCTTTTCCCCTGCCCGGAACAAGGCGCGAAGCGCCGCCGGGCAGTGCCCGACCGCCCCCTCGGGCGGGCGCTTCGTCACCACAAGCGCGATGATCGGGATTAGGCGGTGCTGCACCATAAAGCGGCGACCTCAGTCGTCGCAGCGCCCACCCGGCGGTCGGGCGCTGCCCTCTGGTGCGCGGGGGTGGCATAGGGTCTTGGCGCGAGGTTGCGGTGCGGTGGCGGCCTACAGGAAAGCGGTCTCCTCGAAGCTGCGCAGCTTGCGGGAATGGATGCGTTCCACCGGCATCTCGCGGATCGATTCCATCGCGCGGATGCCGATCAGCAGATGCCGCGCCACCTGGGTGCGGTAGAAGTCGCTCGCCATGCCGGGCAGTTTCAGCTCGCCATGCAGCGGCTTGTCGGAGACGCAGAGCAGCGTGCCGTAGGGCACCCGGAAGCGGAAGCCGTTCGCCGCGATGGTGGCGCTTTCCATGTCGAGCGCGATGGCGCGCGACTGGCTGAGCCGCTGCACCGGGCCGGACTGGTCGCGCAGCTCCCAGTTGCGGTTGTCGATGGTGGCGACGGTGCCGGTGCGCATGATGCGCTTCAACTCGTAGCCCTCGAGCTGGGTCACCTCCTCCACCGCGTCCTCCAGCGCGATCTGGATCTCGGCCAGCGCCGGGATCGGCACCCAGACCGGCAGGTCGTCGTCGAGCACATGGTCCTCGCGCAGATAGGCGTGCGCCAGGCAGAAATCGCCCAGCGACTGCGAGTTGCGCAGGCCGGCGCAATGGCCGACCATCAGCCAGGCATGCGGCCGCAGCACCGCGATATGGTCGGTCGCGGTCTTGGCGTTCGACGGCCCGACGCCGATATTGACCAGCGTGATGCCCTGCCCGTCGGGGCGCTTCAGGTGATAGGCCGGCATCTGCGGCATCTTGGTCAGGTGCTGCAACGCCTCGTCGAAGGCGGAGATCTGCTGGTTCCCCGGCGCCACGAAGGCGGTGTAGCCCGAGGCCGGATCGGCCAGCGCCTTGCGCGCGATGGCCTCGAACTCGTCGACATAGAACTGGTAGTTGGTGAACAGGACGTGGTTCTGGAAATGCGACGGCTCGGTCGCGGTGTAATGCGCGAGCCGCGCCAGCGAGTAATCCACCCGCTGCGCGGTGAAGGGCGCGAGCGGGCGCGAGCCGTCGGGATATTCCACCAGCACCCCGTTCACGATGTCGTCGTTGGTGGTCGAGAGGTCCGGCACGTCGAACACGTCGCGCAGCGGGAAATCCAGCGCGCCTTCCTGCGGCACCAGGATGCCGGGGCGGTTGGCCACCGCGAAATGGATCGGGATCGGCGTGTTGGACAGCCCGATCCGCACCGGCACGCCGTGGTTCTGAAGCAGAAGGTCGATCTGCTGGGTCAGGTAATTGCGGAACAGGTCGGGCCGGGTCACCGTCGCCACATAGGTGCCGGGCTGGGCGACATGGCCGAAGGACAGCCGCGAATCCGTCTTGGCGAAGCTGGTGGTGGTCAGCCGGATCTCGGGGTAGAAGGCGCGGATGCGGTTGATCGGCCGCTGGCCCTCCATGACCGCGTTGAACTGCCGGGCGAGAAAGCCGATGGCCTCCTCGTAAAGCCGTTCCAGCCGCGCCACGGCGGCGGCGGCATCGTCGAACGCCTCATGCGCCGTGTCGGGCGGCGCGAGATAGGTCGGCGGAAGCTGCGTCATGGGGTCCTGTTCCTCCTGATCGCCCTTTCTGCACCCGGGCCTCGCGCCGGATCAAGCCCCGGCCTCGGTGTCGGGCGTGTGACACGGGCTTGCATCGGCCGGGGCGGGCGCGGAAAAGGGGCGGGCGGAAGGGAAGGGCGCGCATGGGCGAACGGGTATTGGTGACGCTGGGCCACGGCTATTCGGCGGCGGCGCTGGCGCGGCGGCTGCTGCCGCGGGGCTGGCGGGTGATCGGCACCACGCGCGACGCGGCGAAGGCCGCGCGCATGGGCGAGGAGGGGGTGGAGCCGCTCATCTGGCCCGGCGACCCCGCGCCCGCGCTGGCGGAGGCGAGCCATGTGCTGCTGTCGATGGCGCCGGATGCGGCGGGCGACCCGGTTCTCGCCGCGCATCGCGCGCTGATCGACCGGCCGCTGCCGGGGCTGCGCTGGCTGGGCTATCTCTCCACCACCGGCGTCTATGGCGATCATGGCGGCGGCTGGGTGGACGAGACGACGCCGCTCACCCCCGGCACGCAGCGCGGCCGCCAGCGCGTCGCGGCCGAGGCGGACTGGCAGGCGCTGGCGGCGCGGCACGGCCATCCGCTGCATATCTTCCGGCTGGCCGGGATCTACGGCCCCGGCCGCGGCCCGTTCCGCAAGGTGCGCGACGGCACCGCGCAGCGTGTCGTCAAGCCCGACCTCTATTTCTCGCGCATCCATGTCGACGACATCGGGCGGGTGCTGGAGGCCTCGATCCGCCGCCCCGATCCCGGCGCGATCTACAATGTCTGCGACGACGACCCCTCGCCGCCGCAGGATGTGCTGGGCCATGCGGCGGAGCTGCTGGGCGTGCCCGTCCCGCCCGAAGTGCCGATCGAAGAGGCCGCGATGACCCCGCTCGCCCGCAGCTTCTACGCGGAAAGCAAGCGGGTGCGGAACGACCGGATGAAGGCGGAGCTCGGGGTGCGGCTGGCCTATCCGACCTATCGCGAGGGGCTGGCCGCGCTGATGGAGGGCGTCAGGTCAGCCGGGCCAGCAGCGCCATGAGCGTGGCGCGCTCGGGCGCGGAGAGCGGCGCCAGCGTCGCCTCGGTCACCCGATGCGCGGCGGCGTAGCTTTGCGCGATCAGCGCGGCGCCGGCCCCGGTGATCTCGACCACCAGCCGCCGCCGGTCGCCCGGATCGGCGCGCCGCGCGACGAGGCCCAGCGTCTCCAGCCGCCCCACCACGCCCTTCACCGTCGCCGCATCCATCGCGGCGGCGCGGCCGAGCTGGTTCTGGCTCATCGGCCCGCCCTGGTGCAGCCGGACGAGGCAGGCGAACTGCATGGTGGTGAGGCCGGGAAGATGCGCCGAGAATATCGCCAGATGCCGCTGCGTGACCCGCCGCAGCAGATAGCCGACCTGATCGTCGAGGATATAGGGCTTGTCGCTCACCCTTCCGCGATAGCGCCGCGCGGGGCTTCGGGCAAGCGGATTGACAGGGGCGGGCTGCGGGCCGCACAGTGTTTGCACACAAACGATCCGCCCGAAGATCGCCCGCCCCGCCGCGAACAAGACCCGCCAGGGATGCCGCCATGACCGGATATGCGCGCCCCAGCACCATCCCCGACGCGCTCCGCCTGCTCGGCGGCGGGGGATGGCGGGTGCTCGCCGGGGGAACCGATCTCTATCCCGCCACCGGCGCGGCGCGGCTGCCCTTCCCCGCGCTCGACATCACCGGCCTGCCCGGCATCGCGGAGATCACCGACACGCCGGAGGGGATCAGGATCGGCGCGGCGGCGACCTGGGACGCGGTGGCGGCGGCCGCGCTGCCGCCCGCCTGCCGGGCCTTGCAACAGGCGGCGCGGCTGGTCGGCGGCTGGCAGGTGCAGAACGCGGGCACGGTGGGCGGCAATCTCTGCAACGCCTCGCCCGCCGCCGACGGGGTGCCGCCGCTGCTGGTGCTGGAGGCGGCGGTGGAGCTGGTCTCGCCACGCGGCGGCCGCCGCCTGCCGCTCGCGGAGTTCCTCGCCGGCCCGCGCCGCACCGCGCTGGCCGCTGATGAGCTGCTGCTGGCGCTGCACCTGCCGCGCGCGGCGCTGGCGGGGCGGTCTGCCTTCCTCAAGCTCGGCGCGCGGGCGCATCTGGTGATCTCCATCGCCATGGTGGCGCTGCGGCTGCGGCTGGAGGGCGGGCGGATCGCCGCCATCGCCTGCGCGGTGGGCGCCTGTTCGCCGGTGGCGCGGCGGCTCGCGGCGGTGGAGGCCGCCTGCCTCGGCCTGACCCCGGCCGAGGCTCTGGCGCGGATCGCCCCCGCCCTGATCGCGCCGGAGCTTGCGCCCCTCGACGACCTGCGCGCCTCCGCCGCCTATCGGACGGAGGCGGCGGCGGAACTGCTGCGCCGCGCGTTGGTGGAGGCCGCCGCATGACCCGGCTTTCGGTGAATGGCCAGCCCCTGACGCTCAACGGCGAGACCCGGCGCCTGTCGGATGCGCTGCGCGAGGAGGCGGGGCTGACCGGCACCAAGATCGGCTGCGACGCCGGCGATTGCGGCGCCTGCACCGTGCTGCTCGACGGCCGGCCGGTCTGCGCCTGCCTCACCCCGCTCGCCCGCGCCGAAGGGGCCGAGGTCACCACGGTGGAGGCGGGGGATCCGCTGCTCGAGCGGCTGCGCGCCAGCTTCCTGCGCCATGGCGCGGCGCAATGCGGCATCTGCACGCCGGGGATGCTGATGGCGGCGCTGGCGCTGCTGCGCCGCAGCCCCGCGCCGACGCGGGCCGAGGCGGAACAGGCGCTGGGCGGCGTGCTCTGCCGCTGCACCGGCTATGCCGCGATCCTGACGGCGGTCTGCGACACCGCGCCCCCCGGCGCCGCGCCCGAGGGCCGGGTGGGCGAGGCGGTCCCCCGCCTCGACGGGCAGGCCAAGGTGACGGGCGATCGCTTCGGCGCCGATCACTGGCAACCCGGCGGGCTGGTGCTGAAGGCGGTCCGCTCGCCCCATCCCCATGCCGCTTTCACCTTCGGCGACCTCGCCGGCTGGGCCGCGGCGCGCGGCGCGCGGGTCTTCACCGCCGCCGACATTCCCGGCCGCAACGCCTTCGGCACCATCCCCGCCTTCGCCGACCAGCCGGCGCTGGCCGAAAGCCCCGCCCGCTTCCGGGGCGAGGCGGTGGCGCTCATCGCCTTCGAGGACGGGCAGGAGCCCGACCTCGCGGATTTCCCGGTGGACTGGCGGCCGCTCCCCGCGCTCGACCCGGTGGCGGCCGAGGCGCCGGGCGCGCCGCTCGTCCATGCGAACCGCCCCGGCAACCTGCTGATCGCGGGCCGGGTGCGGCGCGGCGATCCGGCGGCGGGCCTCGCCGCCTCGGCCTTCGTGGTGGAGGGGCGGATCGAGACCGGCTTCGTCGAGCACGCCTATATCGAGCCCGAGGCCGGCAGCGCCTGGATCGAGGGCGACACGCTCTGCATCCGCGCCTGCACCCAGGCCCCGGCGATGGACCGCGACGAGACCGCCGCGATCCTCGGCCTGCCGCCGGGGCGGGTGCGCATCCTGCCCTGCGCGGTGGGCGGCGGCTTCGGCTCGAAGCTCGATCTCAGCGTGCAGCCGCTTCTGGGCCTCGCCGCGCTGAAGACCGGCCGGCCGGTGCGGATGACCTATTCCCGCGCCGAAAGCATGGCCTCCACCACCAAGCGCCATCCCGCGCGGCTCTCCGCCCGGCTGGGCTGCGATGCCGAAGGCCGGCTGACGGCGATGGCGTTCGACGGCAGTTTCGACACCGGCGCCTATGCGAGCTGGGGGCCGACCGTGGCGAACCGGGTGCCGGTCCATGCCTCCGGCCCCTACCGGCTGCCGGATTACCGGGCCGAGGCGCGGGCGATCCACAGCCACGGCCCGGTATCCGGCGCCTTCCGGGGCTTCGGCGTGCCGCAGGCGACGCTGTTGCAGGAAACCCTGATGGACCGGCTGGCCGAGGCGGCGGGCCTCGACCGGCTGGAGTTCCGGCTGCGGAACGCGCTGCGGCCCGGCGACGCCACCGTCACCGGCCAGCGCCTCGCCGCGCCCGGCATCCACGAATGCCTGATGGCGCTGCGCCCGCATTGGCGACGCGCGCTGGCCGGGGGCCCGGGCCGCGCCGAGCGGCGGCGCGGCGTCGGCCTCGCCGCCTGCTGGTATGGCTGCGGCAATACCGCCTTGCCCAACCCCTCCACCATCCGCATCGCGCTGATGCCCACGGGCGAGGTGGTGCTGCATCAGGGGGCGACCGACATCGGCCAGGGCTCCAACACCGTCATCCCGCAGATCGCGGCCGAGGCGCTGGGCCTGCCGCTCTCCGCCTTCCGGCTGGTCGGCCCGGATACCGCGCTGACCCCGGATGCCGGCAAGACCTCGGCCAGCCGGCAGACCTATATCTCGGGCCGCGCGGCCGAGGCCGCCGCCCGCGCGCTCCGCGCCGAGATCCTGCGGCGGCTGAACATGGGCGAGGGGGCGCGGCTCAGCCTCTCCGGCACGCGGCTCCGCGCCGGGGAGGGCGCCGCCCGCGCCACGCTCGACCTCGCCGCCCTGCCGCCCGGCGGGCTGGTGGCCGAGGAAAGCTACGACCCGCCCACCGCGCCGCTCGACGCCGAGGGGCAGGGCACGCCCTACGCCGTCTACGGCTTCGGCGCCCAGATGGTGGAGCTGGAGGTGGACATGGCGCTCGGCACCGTGCATCTGCTGAAGATCACCGCCGCGCATGATGTGGGCCGCGCCATCAACCCGATGCTGGCGCAGGGCCAGATCGAGGGCGGCATCGCGCAGGGCATCGGCCTCGCGCTGATGGAGGAATACCTTCCCGGCCGCACCGAGAACCTGCACGACTACCTGATCCCCACCACCTCCGACGTGCCGCCGATCGAGAGCCTGCTGATCGAGGTGCCCGACCCCGAGGGGCCCTTCGGCGCCAAGGGCCTCGGCGAGCATACGCTGATCCCGACGGCGCCGGCGATCCTCAACGCGATCCGCCACGCCACCGGCGTCGCGATCACCCGCCTGCCGGTGCTGCCGCACCGCCTGCTGGACGCGCTGAAAGGGGGGGCGGCATGAGCGCGCCATCCCGGCCCGCCTGTGCCTTCCCGGATCGGCTCCGGCCCCATCGGCGCACTACGCGCGCGCCGCCCGAAAGGGCCGCGCCATGACGCAGGAAAAGATCCGCTGCGACGCCTGCCCGGTGATGTGCTACATCGCGCCCGGCCAGACCGGCGCCTGCGACCGCTACGCCAATCACCGGGGCCGCATCGTCCGCACCGACCCGCTGGTGCTGCTGTCGAGAACCGTCGCCGCCGGCGGCCCGGTCGTCCCCTTCGCCGATGCGGCCTGGCAGGACGGCCTCGCCCCGCCGGATGCCCGCCCCACCGCCATCGGCGCCGGCACCACCTATCCGGATTTCAAGCCCGCCCCCTTCATCATCGCCTCGCAGGTCGAGGGCGCCGATATGGTGACCGTGGTGACCGAGGCGATCTTCTCCTATTGCGGGGTGAAGGTGAAGATCGACACCGACCGCCATCTCGGCCCGGAAGGCGCCACCGTCCGCGCCGGCGGCGAGGCGGTGGGCCATGTCACCACCGCCGAATATGGCAGCCAGATGCTGTCGCTGGGCGGCGTGCATCACCTCACCGGCGGCGCGAAGGCCGAGGGGCGGGCGACCTGCGCCACCCTGCTCGCGCTCTGCAACCGCGAGGCGGTGGAGCTCGCCATCGACGGCGGCTCCACCGTCACCGTGCAGGCCGGGCAGCCGCCGGTGGTCGATGGCCGGCGCGAGGCGCGGATGCGCGTCGGCTGCGGCTCGGCCACCATCGGCATGTTCGCCGCCGCCTGGCAGGGGCTGGTGGACGAGGTGGTGGTGGTCGACGACCATATCACCGGCGTCGTCTCGGAGCACCAGGCGGGCAAGGTGATCGGCTGGCAGCCGACCGGCATCCGCATCAACGGCCACCGCTCCACCCCCGGCCGCTACTTCCGCGTGGCGGAACCCGGCCTCGGCTGGGGCGGCACCTGCTTGGGCGATCCGCTCCGCATCCTCGGCCCCTGGCAGGCGGCGAAGGGCGCGCGGCCCGGCCTCACGCTGCTGATGGTCTCCACCACCGGCGAGGATGCGGGCTTCTACATCCTCGACGACAGCCTCGCGCCGCAACCCGCCGCGATGCCCGCCGGACTGCGCGCCACGGTCGAGCTGATCGCCGAGAATTGCGAACCCTCGCGCTGCACCGTGCTGTTCATGGCCGGCGCCGGCGGCTCGCTGCGCGCCGGGGTCACCCGCAACCCGGTGCGGCTCACCCGTTCCGTGCAGGCGGGCGAGACCCGGCTCACCGCCGGCGGCGCCGCCTGCCATGTCTGGCCCGGCGGCGGCATCACCTTCATGGTCGACGTGCTCGACCTGCCGGAGGGCGCCTTCGGCCATGTCCCCACCCCCGCCCTCGTGGCGCCGCTGGAATTCAGCCTGCCGCGCGCGGCCTATCTCGCGCTCGGCGGCCATGCCGGGGCGATCCGCAGCCTGCCCGACATCCTGCGCGGCGGCGGCGAATACCCCACCGCCGCCCGCGTCCTGCCGGAGCCGGAAAGATGACCGTTCCGGCTTTCATTCTGGCCCAAATATCCTCGGGGGGAGGGGGCGCAGCCCCCGTGGGGGGCAGACGGCCCCCCGTCCGCCGCCGCCAAAGGCGCCGCCATGCCGGCTGAAGCGCGTCTCCTGGCCGATGGTCGCCTCCACCTGCATCATGGCCCGATGGACCTGATCCTCGGCGCCGACGGCGCCCCCGCCGCCGTCGAGGCCGCCTTCGCCGCCGCCACCGCCCGCTTCGCGCCGCTGCTGGACGAGCTGGTGGCCGAACTCCCCGCCCTGCGCGCCGAACATCCCGGCCCGCTCCGGGGCGCCACCGCGCAGAGGATGGCCGGGGCGGTGGCGCGGCATCGCCCCGCCTTCCTCACGCCGATGGCCGCCGTCGCCGGGGCGGTGGCGGAAACCGTGCTGGCCGCGATGCCGCGCCCCGGCCTGAGCCGCGCCTATGTCAACAATGGCGGCGACATCGCGCTGCATCTGACCGGGGGCGCGGAATGGCGCGTCGCCATCGCCGGCGCCGGCGCGCGGCTGGCGGTGCGCCATGCCGATCCGGTGCGCGGCATCGCCACCTCGGGCTGGCGCGGGCGCAGCTTCTCGCTCGGGATCGCCGATGCCGTCACCGTGCTCGCCCGCCGCGCCGCCGATGCCGACGCCGCCGCGACCATGATCGCCAATGCCGTCGACCTGCCGGGCCACCCCGCCATCGCCCGCCGCCCGGCCTGCGAGATAAGCTGCGACAGCGATCTCGGCCACCGCCGCGTCACCATCGCCGTAGGCCCGCTCACCGCCGCCGAGACCGCCGCCGCGCTCGACCGGGGCGCGGCCCTCGCCCGCCGCCTGCTGGCCGAGGAAGTGATTGCCGGGGCGGCGCTTTTCCTGCACCCTTCCCACCTGATCATCGGCCAGCCCCGGCTGGCCCTTTGCCCGGAGCCCTGCCTTGGCTGATTTCCCCCTCCGCAAGCTCGCCCTCCAGATCGAGGAGATCCACCACGATTTCGGCCCGCCCGCCGCCATGCCCCGGCTGCGCGGCGCGGTGCTCGCGGTGGTGAGGAACCCCTTCGCCGGCCGCTACGAGCCCGACCTGCAACCGGCGATGGAGGATCTGAAGCCGCTCGGCCTGCTGATGACGGATCGCCTGATCGCGGCCCTCGGCGGGCGCGCGGGGATCGACGCCTATGGCAAGGGCGCCATCGTCGGCAGCGCCGGCGAGCTGGAGCATGGCGCGCTCTGGCACGCGCCGGGCGGCTATTCGATGCGCGAGCGGCTGGGCGAAAGCCGGGCCATCGTGCCCTCGTCCAAGAAGGTGGGCCCGATGGGCGGGCGGATCGACATCCCGCTCGGCCATATCAACGCGGCCTATGTGCGCGGCCATTTCGACGCGATGGAGGTCGGCCTGCCCGACGGGCCGCGCCCGGACGAGATCGTCTTCGTCCTCGCCATGGCGAAGGGCGCGCGCATCCATAGCCGGATGGGCGGGCTGGAGCCCGATCAGGTGAAGGGGGAGGACGGGCTGCGATGATCCGCCCCGGCGCGCTGGCCCTCGCCCTGACGCTCCTGCCCGCGATGGCCTTGGCCTGCGCGCTGCCGCCCTCGGTGATCCTGACGCTGCCGACCGGGCATTACATCGCCGGGGCGGCGGCGGTCGTGGCGCTGACCGCGCTCTGGGGCGGTATGGCGCATCGGCTGCCGGCCTTCCGCGCCCATGCGCTGCTCACCCGGCCCGCGCTGCTGCCGCAGATGCTGACCAGCTATCTCGGCTTCCTCGCCCTGCTCGGCCTGCTGTTCCTCGGCTTCGCGGGGGCGCGCGATCCGATGCACAACCTGCTGACGCTGGTGTTCTGGACCGGGATCTGGGTGGCGCTGCCGCTGGCCTCGCTGGTCTGCGGCGATCTCTGGCGGGCGATCAATCCCTGGCTCGCGCCGGTGCGGCTGACCCGGACGCTGCTCGGCCTGCGAGGCGGCATCGGGCTGGCGCGGCTCGGCCATTGGCCCGCCGTGGCGGGGCTGCTGGCCTTCACCTGGTTCCAGCTCGTGTCGCTGTCGCCCGAGGATCCGCTGGTGCTGGCCCGCGCCATCACCGGCTATTGGCTGCTGGTCTTCGTGCTGGCGGTGCTGGAGGGCGAGGACTGGCTGGGCGAGGGCGAGTTCCTGACCGTCTACCTCACCTTCCTCTCCCGCCTCTCGCCGTTCTGGCACGAAACCCAAGGCAACCGCGTCACGCTTTACGCCGGCCTGCCCGGCACGCAGGTGCTGCGCATGGCGCCGCTCGCGCCCCCGGCGGTGGCCTTCCTCACGCTGGCGCTTGCCGCGCTGACCTTCGACGGGCTGATGGAGACCTTCTTCTGGCTGTCGCTGATCGGCGAGAACCCCTTGGAGTTCACCGGCCGCTCGGCGGTGCGGGGGGTGAACACGCTCGGCCTGCTCGCGACATGGGCGCTGACGGCGGGCACCATATTCGGCGCGCTGGCGCTGGGGCGCCGGCTGGCCGGGCAGCGCGGCGGCTTCTGGGCCGAGGCGGGGCCGGCGATGCTCGCCTTCCTCGCCATCGCCGCCGGCTATCACGCGGCGCACTACCTGATGACGCTGCTCGTCTCCGGCCAATACGCGCTGTCGGCGCTGAACGACCCGTTCTTCCGGGGCGACGCCTTCCTCGGGCTGGAGCCGTTCTACGTCTCGACCGGCTTCCTCGGCGATCGCGGCTTCATGGTGGCGCTGTGGAACAGCCAGTTCGCGCTGATCCTCGGCGCGCATCTTCTGGCGCTGGTGCTGGCGCTGCATCTGGAGGGCCGCGGCGGGGTGCTGGCGCATCTGCCGATGACCGCGCTGATGGTCGGATATACGACATTGGGCCTCTGGCTCTTGTCCTCGCCGCGGGGGATGTGACATAAGCCCTTGCATATGCAGAAAAATTTGTATGTGCGCCAATGAATTGATCCATTCGGGCCACGCGCCCGGCCAACGGAGGAGACGACCATGACGACCGACCTCGCAGGCCAGACCCCTTCCCGCCGCTCGGTTCTGGGCGGTCTCGCCGCCGGCGGCGCGCTGCTTCTGGGCGGCGCCCCCCGCTTCGTGCAGGCGCAGAGCGCGGCGCCGATCAAGCTCGGCTTCCAGTTGCACCGCACCGGCATCGGCGCGGCTTACGGCCGCTGGTACGAGCGCACGGCGCAGGCCGCGCTGAAGGTGCTGAACGATCAGGGCGGCATCAACGGCCGCCCGGTGGAGATCGTCTTCGAGGACGACGGCACCGATCCCAAGCGCGGCGCCGAGGTGGTGGAGAAGCTGGTGACGCAGGCCGGCTGCGACCTGATCTTCGGGCCGCTGTTCTCCCATGTCGTCATCGGCTCGGCCCCCCGCGCGGGCGAGCTGAAAGTGCCCTATCTGGTCTGTTCCGAGGGCTATCACGTCGCCTCGGGGATGCTGAACCGCTGGTGCCTGCAACCCGGCATCACCGATGTGCGGGCGCAGGTCTCGTCGATGGCGCCCTGGGTGACGCAGAACCTCGGCAAGAAGGTCACCATGGTCTTCCCCGATTACGCCTTCGGCCATGACCACCGCGATTTCTTCACCGAAGCCGTGAAGGCGCAGGGCGGCGAGGTGATCGCCCATATCGCCATCCCGCCGACCGAGACCTCGTTCACCCGCTACTTCCCGCAGATCCCGGCCGAGACCGAGGTGCTCTATCACGTCATGGTGGGCCCGGCCGTCCTGACCTTCGTGAAGGAGCTGGGCGAGTTCTACGGCACCGGCGCGCGGCCCGAGATCTTCGGCTTCATCGATTCGCTGGAGGCGGTGGATCTGGCCTCGCCCGGTCTCGAATTCCTCGACGGCACGCATTTCTGGGAGGGGCATTGCCGGGTGAAGCAGCCCGACGCGCCGGAGTGGGAGACCGCCTATCGCGCCGCCGTGGGGGTGGACGACAACGGCGCCTCGGTCAGCGACGCGCGCGATGTCTCGACCTATGCGCATATGTTCTCCTGCTGGGAAACGCTGTTCGTCATCAAGCGGGGGATGGAGGCCGCGGGCTACCAATCCCCCGCCGACCGGCAGAAATTCGTCGAGGCGGTGGAGGCGATGACCGGCTTCGAGGAAGGCCCGGAACATGTGCAGGGCGCCAAGCTGTTCAACGGCAAGACGCACCAGGTTTTCGGCCATCAGTTCATCTCGAAGGTGGAGGGCGGCCGGCTGAACCGGGTGCATACCACCTCGCTGGAGGACGGCATGTATCCCGACGCGGTGGATTACACCGCGCAGGGCTTCTGAGGACAGGGCGGGGGGCGGCCGCGCCCCCCGCCGGATGCGCATGGGAACCGGACCCTTCCTTCTGCTGGCCCTGCTCGAAGGCACGGTGATGGCCGCCGTGCTGGCGCTGACCGCCGTGGGGCTGAGCCTCACCTTCGGCGTGATGCGGGTGGTGAATGTCGCGCATGGCGAGTTCTTCATGCTGGGCGCGGTGCTGGCCTGGCTGGTGGCGCAGGCCATGCCCTCGGCGCCCTTGGGCTTCGCGGCGGCGCTGGTGCTCTGCCCGCTGGCGGTGGGGGCGCTGGCGGCGCTGGCCGACATGGCGGTGCTGAAGCGGCTGAACTACGACCCCGAGGCGACCATCGTCGCCACCATCGGCATCTCCTACATGCTGCAACAGGCGGCGCTGAGCTTCTTCGGCCCCGATGCCCGCGCCGTGCAGCCGCCCTTCACGCTGCGCCTGCAATTCCCGTGGTTCGGCTATTCCGGCTACAAGCTGTTCGTGGTGGCGGCGGCGCTGGCGATCCTGCTGGCGGTCTGGCTGTTGATGACGCGGACGCGGGCGGGCCTCGTGATGCGGGCGACGCAGGTCGACAGGTCCACCGCCCGCGCCTTCGGCATAAATGTGGACCGGGTTTACGCGGGCACTTTCGCGCTGGGTGCTGCGCTCGCCGCCATGGCGGCGGTGCTGCTGGTGCCGATCCAGCAGGCGCATTACCTGATGGGCCATGACCCGCTGCTGCTGAGCTTCATCGTCGTCATCATCGGCGGTCTGGGCAGCATTCGCGGCACGCTGATCGCGGCGCTGCTGATCGGGCTCTCGGACGGGATCGTCTCGATGTTCTTCACGCCGACGCTGGCCAAGATCGTCGCCACCCTCGCCGTGGCGCTGGTGCTGGTCTTCCGCCCGCAGGGCCTGTTCGGGGCGCGGGCATGAGGGCGCTTGTCCTGCATCTCGCCGTGCTGGCGCTGCTTCTGGCGCTGCATTTCCTGCTGCCCGCCTATCACCACGCCAATATGGCGCGGATCATGGTGCTGGCGGTCTTCGCCATGGGCTACAATATCGCCTTCGGCTATACGGGGCTGCTGAGCCTCGGGCATGCGCTGTTCCTCGCCTCGGGCATGTTCGGCGCGGGGATGCTGGTCCGGCATCTGGGCGCGGGCGCGGTGCCGGCGCTGATCGCGGGCACGCTGGCGGGGGCCGCGATGGCGGGGGCGGTGGGGCTTCTGGCGCTGCGCACCGCCGGCGTCAGCTTCATGATCGTCACGCTGATGTTCGCGCAGGCGGGATACCTCACGCTGCTTTACTTCGGCGCGGTGACCGGCGGCGACGAGGGCTTTCCGGTGCCCGCCGCCGCCCGCATGGCCTTCGGCCTGAGCCTCGCGCAGGAGGGGCCGCGCTATCTGGTGGCGCTGGGGCTGCTGAGCGTGGCGATGCTCGGCAATCTCGCGCTGGTGCGCTCGCGCTTCGGGCGCGTGATGGTCGCCATGCGCGAGAACGAGGAGCGGAGCCGGATGCTCGGCTACAACCCCTTCGCGGTGAAGCTGGCGGCGCTGATGCTGTCCGGCCTCTATGCCGGGGCCGCGGGGGCGTTCTACGGCGTGATGTTCGGCTATGTCGGCGCCACATTCGCCACGATCCAGTATTCCATTCTGCCGCTGCTCTATGTGCTCTTGGGCGGGGCGGGCGTGGTGCTCGGCCCGCTGCTGGGGGCGGTGCTGATGTTCTATCTGATCGACCTCGCCTCCACCCATACCACCGCGCAACTGGCGGTGACCGGGGCGGCGCTGCTGGTGCTGGTGCTGTTCGCGCCGAAGGGCATCCTCGGCACCCTGCGCGAAAGGGGGCTGCGATGGCTGCCCTGATGGAGGCGCGGGGGCTGACGCGGCATTTCGGCGGGGTGCGGGCGGTGGATGGCGTCGACCTGACGCTGGAGGCGGGTGAGATCCATGCGCTGATCGGCCCGAACGGCGCGGGCAAGACGACGCTGGTCGGCCTGCTCTCGGGGCGCCAGCAACCCGATACCGGCACCATCGCTTTCGCCGGGGAAGACATCACCCGGCTGCCCGCCCATGCCCGCGTGGCGCGCGGCATCGCCTATACGTTCCAGATCACCTCGATCTATCCGGGGCTTTCGGTCTTCGACAACCTCGCGCTCGCGGTGCAGCGCGGCCATCCGCGCGACCTGCGCGCGGCGGTGGCTCAGGCCGCGGCGCGGGTCGGCCTTGCCGATCTGCTCGAACAGGGGGCGGGGGTGCTGAGCTATGGCCATCAGCGGCTGCTGGAGATCGGCATGGGTCTGGCGCTCGCGCCGCGCCTGCTGATCCTCGACGAGCCGACGCAAGGGTTGGCGGCGGGCGAGATCGAGGGGTTCCTCGCGCTGATCGGCGGGCTGGTGCCCGAAACGACCGTGCTGCTGATCGAGCATAATATGGAGGTGGTCATGCGGCTGGCCCATCGCATCACCGTGCTGGATCAGGGCCGGGTGCTGGCCTCCGGCGCGCCGGAGGAGATCCGGGACAACCGCGCGGTGCAGGAGGCTTATCTGGGGGCGGCCCATGCTGGTGATTGAGGGCCTGTCGGGCGGCTATGGCGAGACCCCGGTGCTGCATGGCGTGGGGCTGACGGCGCAGCCCGGCCGCGTGACCTGCGTGATGGGCCGCAACGGCGCGGGCAAGACCACGCTGATGCGGGCGATCATGGGGCAGTTGCGCCTGACCTCGGGCACCATCCATCTCGACGGGGTGGCGCTGCACGGCCTGCCCGCCGAACAGGTGCCGCGCCACGGCATCGCGCTGGTGCCGCAGGGGCGGCGGCTGTTCGGCCCGCTGACCGTGGCGGAGAATCTGGAGATCGGGCTGATGGCCCGCCGCCGCCCGCGCGCCCTGCGCGAGCAGGTGCTCGACCTCTTTCCCCGGCTGCGCGAGCGGCTGGACCAGCAGGCCCGCACCCTTTCGGGCGGCGAGCAGCAGATGCTGGCCCTGGCCCGCGCGCTTTGCATCGAGCCGAAGGTCCTGCTGCTCGACGAGCCGACCGAGGGGCTGCAACCCTCGATGATCCGGCTGATCCGCGACACGGTGCTGCGGCTGAAAGCCTCGGGCACCGCCATCGTGCTGGTGGAGCAGCGGGTGGAGGCGGTGCTGGAGATGGCCGATACCATCGCCTTCATGGTGCAGGGCCGGGTGGCGGAAACCGTGCCCGCCGCCGGGCTGGCGCCGGATGCGCCGCAATTCAGGACATATGTGGGGGTCTAGATGGGCGGGCTGGTCGCGGGGGTCGATGTCGGCGGAACCTTCACCGATCTGGTGGTGACCGACCCCGCGACCGGCGCCGTGACCCTCGCCAAGGTGCCGACGACGCCGGAGAATCAGGCCTTCGGCGTGCTCGCGGCCTTCGAGGCGGCGGGGGTGGACCTCGGGCAGGTGGCGCTGGTGGTGCATGGCACGACCACCACCACCAACGCGGTGCTGGAGCGCAACCTTTGCCGCACCGGGCTGATCACGACGCAAGGCTTCCGCGACGTGCTGGAACTCGGCCGCCGCACCCGGCCGCAGCCTTACGGGATGACCGGCCGCTTCACCCCGGTCATCCCGCGCGACCTGCGGCTGGAGGTGCCGGAGCGGATGGACGCGCAGGGCCGGGTGCGCGTGCCGCTGGACGAGGGCGCGCTGCGGGCGGCGCTGGCGGAACTGGCGGGGCGGGGCTGCGAGAGCCTCGTCATCCATTTCCTGCACAGCTACGCCAACCCCGCCCATGAACTGCGCGCGCTGGAGATCGCGGCCGAGATCTGGCCCACCCCCTATATCACCGCCGGCCACCGGCTTCTGTCGGAATCGCGGGAATACGAGCGCGGGGTGACGGCGGCGGTGAACGCGGCGGTGCAGCCGCTGCTGGAACGCTATGTCTCGCGGCTGGCGGCGGAGCTGAAGGCGCGCGGCTATGCCTCGGATCTGCTGGTGATGAACGGCAATGGCGGCATGGTCGGCGCCGCCCATGTCGCGCGCGAGGCGGTGAAGACGGTGATGTCCGGCCCGGCCTCGGGGGTGATGGCGGCCTGCCATACCGGGCGGCGGGCGGGGGTGCCCGACCTCATCACCTATGACATGGGCGGCACCTCGACCGATGTGGCGCTGATCCGGGGCGCCCGCCCGCCGGTCTCGCACGAGATCGAGGTGGAATATGCCATGCCGATCCATGTGCCGATGGTGGATGTGCGCACCGTGGGGGCGGGCGGCGGCTCCATCGCGCGGGTCGATGCCTCGGGGATGCTGGGGGTCGGGCCGGAAAGTGCGGGGGCGCTGCCGGGGCCGGTCTGCTATGGCCGGGGCGGGACGCGGGTCACGATCTCGGACGCGAACCTGATCCTCGGCCGGTTGCCGGCCGCGCGGTTCGGCGCGGCGGCCGACGCGGCGCGGGCCGCGATGGCGGAGCAGATCGCGGCCCCCCTCGGCCTTGCGGTCGAGGCGGCGGCCGAGGCGGTGCTGCGCATCGCCAATACCCATATGGCGGGGGCGATCCGCATGGTCTCGATCTCCATGGGCGCCGATCCGCGCGATTTCGCGCTGTTCGCCTTCGGCGGCGCCGGGCCGCTCCATGCCGCCGAACTGGCGCGGGAGCTGGCGATTCCGCGCGTGCTGGTGCCGGCGCGGCCGGGGATCACCAATGCGCTGGGCTGCGCGGTGGCCGATCTGCGGCACGATTTCGTCCGCACGGTGAACCGCCCGCTCGATAGCGTGGACATGGCGGAGGTCCACGCCCTCTGGGCGGAGCAGACGGCGCGCGGCCGGGCGCTGGTCGAGGGCGGCGGGCTGCGGCTCGCCCATATCCGCGCCGAATATTCCGCCGACATGCAGTTCATCGGCCAGACCCATCTGCTGCGGGTGCCGCTGCCCGACGGCGCGCCTACCCGCGCCGATCTGCAAGCGCGGTTCGAGGCCGCCTATCACGCCCGCTTCCGCGTCGACCTGCCGACGATCCGCGCCAATCTGGTGAACCTCAACTGCTCGGTGATCGGCGAGCGGGCGGAGACCGACCTCTCCGCCCTGATCGACCCGGCCGGGCGGCGCGACCTTGCGCAGGCGCGGACCGGTGCCCGCCCGGTCTGGTTCGGCGGCTGGCACGACACGCCGGTCTATCGCCGCGAATGGCTGCCGCCCGATGCCCGCCTGACCGGCCCCGCGATCATCGAGCAGATGGATACCACCACGCTGCTGCCCCCCGGCGACCGGATGGAGACCGATGCGATGGGCAACCTGATCCTCATCATCGGAGGCGCGGCATGATCGACCCCGTGACCCTCGCCGTCATCCAGGCCGGCCTGCAACAGATCTGCGACGAGATGGACCTGACCTTCTCGCGCGCCGCCTTCTCGCCGGTGATCGCCGAGGCGGACGACCGCTCGGACGGCATCTACGACGCGCGCGACGGCAGCCTGATCGCGCAGGGCGCGCGCGGCCTGCCGGTTTTCGTCGGCACGATGCAATTCTCCACCCGCCACCTGATCGAGCGGATCGCTACGGGCGAGACGGCGGCGCCGGAGCCGGGCGACATCTATATCGTCAACGATCCCTACCTCGGCGGCACGCATCTGATGGATGTGCGCTTCGTGATGCCGTTCTACCGCGAGGGCGCGCTCTGGTGCTGGCTGTCGAATACCGGGCACTGGCCCGATACCGGCGGCGCGGTGCCCGGCGGCTTTTCCGCCTCGGCCACCGCGGCCGAGCAGGAGGGGCTGCGCCTGCCGCCGGTGAAGCTGTTCAAGCGCGGCATGATGGACCGCGAGATCTGGCAGATCGTCCAGTCGAACATCCGCGTCGCCGAACAGCGGATCGGCGATGTGAAGGCGCAGGCCTCGGCCCTGCTGGTCGGGGCGGAGCGGCTGGCGGCGCTGCTCGACCGCTATGGCGACGCGGTGGTGGCGGAGGCGATCGCCGGGATGCGGGAGTTGGCGGCGCGGCAGATGCGGGCCAATATCGCGCTGATCCCCGAGGGGCGCTTCGCCGCGAAAGCCTGGATCGACAGCGACGGCGTGGTGGACGCGCCCCTGGAGATCGCCCTGACCGTGGAGCGGTTGGGCGAACGGCTGGTCTTCGACTTCGCCGGATCGTCGCCGCCCTGCCTCGGGCCGATGAACTCGGTCCGCGCCACGACGCTCTCCTCGGTCTATCTCGCCATGCGCCATATCTTCCCCGATGTGCCGATCAGCGCCGGCGCCTTCGAGCCGCTGGAGGTGACGGGGATCGAGGGCACCTTCCTCGACGCGCATTACCCCCGCCCGGTCTCGGGCTGCGCGGCGGAGGTCAGCCAGCGCATCGCCGAGGCGGTGTTCGTGGCGCTGGTGCGGGCGCTGCCCGACCGGGTGACGGCGGCGCCGGCCGGGACCAGCGGCAATTTCGGCCTCGGCGGCCACGACCCGGAGCGCGGGCGCGACTATGTGATGTATCAGATCTCGGGCGGCGGCTATGGCGGCAATGCCGGGCAGGACGGGCTGTCGAACGGCTGTTCCACCATCGGCATCTCCAAGGCGCCGCCGGTGGAGATCATGGAGCAGAGTTTCCCCGTGCTCTATCGCCGCTACGCGCTGCATGAGGGTTCCGGCGGCGCCGGGCGGCAGCGCGGCGGCTTCGGGCTGGATTACGAGATCGAGCTGCTGCGTGGCGCGGCGCGGGCGAGCTTCGTGATGGATCACGGACGGTCGGGGCCGCAGGGCGTGCTGGGCGGAGAGGACGGCGCGGTGAACCGGGTGGAGGTGATCCGGGGCGGCGAGGTCTGGGTGCCGCCGCA
>JBDHSR010000014.1:0-21238 GCA_039808305.1 Gemmobacter sp.
CGCGCGGTGACGCGGATGAAGCCGGTCTCGTCGCCCGCCGTCATGGCGCGGCCATTGGCGGCGAAGGGGAAGAGGCCGGTCAGCACCTCATGCCCCGCCGCCCGCGCCTCGTCGGGCGACAGGCCGGTCACCACGATCTCGGGATCGGTGAAGCAGACCGCCGGGATGGCGCGGCGGTCCCAGCGGCGCGGCAGCCCGGCGACGATCTCGGCCACCATCTCGCCCTGCGCCATGGCGCGATGCGCCAGCATCGGCTCGCCGGTCAGGTCGCCGATGGCATGGACCCCGCGCATGGAGGTATGGCAGCGGTCGTCCACCCGCAGGAACGGCCCCGACATTTCCAGCCCGAGGCCGGGGATGCCCGCCGCGTCGCTGCGCGGGCGGCGGCCGATGGTGACCAGCACCTTCTCCGCCGCGATCTCCTCGGCGCCGTCGGTGACCGCGACGCGCAACGCGCCCTCGGGAGAAAGCCCGCCCGCCCGCGCCCCGGTCAGCACCCGCACGCCGAGCGCGGCGAGGCGCTGCGCCACCGGCCGCGTCAGCTCGCCGTCATATTGCGGCAGGATGCGCGGCGCGGCCTCGATCACCGTCACCGCCGTCCCCAGCTTGGCGAAGGCGGTGCCGAGTTCCAGCCCGATATAGCCGCCGCCCACCACGGCGAGGCTTCGCGGCACCTCGGTCAGCGCCAGCGCGTCGGTGGAAGAGATCACCTTGCCGCCGAAAGGCAGCGGCGGCAGCTCCACCGGGGCCGAGCCGGTGGCCAGCACCAGCGCCTCGCAGCGGATCAGCACCGGGCCTTCCGGCGTCTCCACCACCGCCGTCTTGCCGTCGCGCAGCATCGCCGCGCCCGCGATCAGCCGCACCTTCGCCTTGCGCAGCAGCGCCGAGACGCCGCCGGTCAGCCGCGCGACGATGCCGTCCTTCCAGGCCACCGTCGCCGCGAGGTCGATCCGCGCCGAGGCCGCGATGCCGATGGCGGAAAGCCCCGCCACGCGATGCACCTCTTCCGCCGCGTGGATCAGCGCCTTGGAGGGGATGCAGCCCACGTTCAGGCAGGTGCCCCCCGGCGGCGCCGGATCGACGACGATGGTATCCACCCCGAGCTGCCCGGCCCGGATCGCGCAGACATAGCCGCCGGGCCCGGCGCCGATCACCAGCAGCTTGCAGGACAATTCGCGCATCGTCAGGCCTCCACGAAGATCAGGGCCGGGGTTTCCAGCAATTCCTTCAGCCGGGCCACGAAGACGGCGGCGTCCCAGCCGTCGATGATCCGGTGGTCGAAACTGCACGAGAGGTTCATCATCCGGCGCGGCTCGAAGGCGGAGCCGTTCCAGAACGGCCGCACCGCCAGCCGGTTGACGCCGACGATGGCGACCTCGGGCGCGTTCAGGATCGGCGTGGTGGCGATGGCCCCCAGCGGCCCGAGCGAGGTGATGGTGATGGTGGAGCCGCTGAGTTCCTCGCGCCGGGCGGTGCCGTCGCGGGCGGCCTGCGCCAGCCGGGCGATCTCGGCCCCGGTCTCGCGCAGGCCCAGCGCCTCGGCATGGCGCAGCACCGGCACCATGAGGCCGGAAGGCGTCTGCGCGGCGATGCCCAGATGCACCGCGCCGAAGCGGCGGATCAGCCCCGCCGCCGCGTCGTAATGCGCGTTCAGCATCGGCTGCTCGCGCAGCGCCCGCACCATGGCGCGCGCGACGAAGGGCAGAAGCGTCAGCTTCGCGCCGCCCGGGGCGTTCATCCGCTGGCGCAGATCCTCGATGGCGGTGGCGTCCACCTCCTCCACGATGGTGATATGGGGGATATGGGTCGCGATCTCCATCCGCTCGGCGATCTTGCGGCGCAGGCCGATGACGCGGATCTCCTCGACGGTCTGGTCGGGCTGCGGGCCGGGAGCGGCGGGCAGGCCGCCCGAGGCGATGAAGGCGTCGAGATCGGCATGGGTGATGCGCCCGGCGGGGCCGGAGCCGCGCAGCATCCGCAGATCCACTCCCGCCTCGCGCGCCCGCGCCCGGACCGAGGGCGGGGCGAGGGGCTTTTCCCCCTCGGGCCGCAGCGGCGCGGCGGGCGCCGGAGAAGGCGCGGGCGCCGTCGTGGCCTGCGGCGCGGCTTTCGGCGGGGACGCGGCGGGCGCAGGTTCAACCGGGGGAGCCGGGACAGCTTCGGGCGCGGAAGCGGGCGTAGACGCCGCCCCCGCCCCGCCCTCGACCTCCAGCCGGATCATCTCGGCCCCGACGGCCAGCACATCGCCCGGCGCGCCGGCGAGCCAGAGCACCTTGCCCGCGACCGGCGAGGGGATCTCCACCGTCGCCTTGTCGGTCATCACCGCGACCAGCGCGTCGTCCTCGCGCACCTGCTGGCCGATGGTGACCAGCCATTCGGCGATCTCCGCCTCGGCGATGCCTTCGCCGATGTCCGGCATACGGATCGAATGAAGGCCCATGTCACACCTCGACCAGTTCGCGCAGCGCGGCACCCACCCGGGCGGGGCCGGGGAAGTAGCTCCATTCATGGACATGCGGATAGGGCGTGTCCCATCCCGCCACCCGGCGCACCGGCGCCTCCAGTTGCCAGAAGCATTCGGCCTGCACCAGGGCCGCCAGCTCCGCCCCGAAGCCCGAGGTCAGCGTCGCCTCGTGCAGCACGAGGCAGCGCCCGGTCTTGCCGACCGAGGCCAGGATCGCCGGCAGGTCGAGCGGCAGGAGGGTGCGCAGGTCGATCACCTCGGCGTCGATGCCGGTTTCCTCGGCGGCGGCCAGCGCCACATGCACCATCGTGCCATAGGTCAGCACGGTGACCGCCCGCCCCGGCCGGCGGGTGACCGCCTTGCCGAGGGGGACGGCATAATGCCCCTCGGGCACCTCGCCCAGGTCGTGGCTTTTCCATGCCGTCACGGGGCGGTCGTGATGGCCGTCGAACGGGCCGTTATAGAGCCGCTTGGGTTCGAGGAAGATCACCGGATCGGGATCGGCGATGGCCGAGAGCAACAGGCCCTTGGCGTCCTGCGGGTTCGACGGCACCACCACCTTGAGGCCGGTGACATGGGTGAACAGCGCCTCCGGGCTCTGGCTGTGGGTCTGGCCGCCGAAGATGCCGCCGCCCGCCGGCATCCGCACCACCAGCGGGCAGGTGAACTCGCCCGCCGAGCGGTAGCGCAGCCGCGCCGCCTCGGACACGATCTGGTCATAGGCCGGATAGACGTAATCGGCGAACTGGATCTCCACCACCGGGCGCAGGCCATAGGCGGCCATGCCGATGGCGGCGCCCACGATGCCGGATTCGTTGATCGGCGTGTCGAAGCAGCGGGTCGGCCCGTATTTGCGCTGCAACCCGGCGGTGCAGCGGAAGACGCCGCCGAAATAGCCGACATCCTCGCCGAACACGACCACGCGCTCGTCGGCGCCCATCGCCACGTCCAGCGCGTCGCGGATCGCCTCGATCATCGTCATGCGTGCCATGTCAGAACCCCGCCTCCTGCCGCTGGCGCGCGAGATGCGGCGGCATCTCGGCATAGACATCCTCGAACATGTCGCGCGGGCTGGGGCGCAGGCCCTGATGCAGCGTGCCGATGGCCTCGGCCTCCTTCTGGACGGCGACGATTTCGGCCAGCACCTCGGCCTCGGCCTGGGCGTGGCGCTCCTCGCTCCAGATGCCGCGCGCGACGAGGTGGTTCTTCAGCCGCAGGATCGGGTCGCCCAAGGGCCAGGCGCTGCTTTCCTCGGCCGGGCGATAGGCGGAAGGATCGTCCGAGGTCGAATGCCCGCCGGCGCGATAGGTGACATATTCCACCACCGTCGGCCCGAGATTGCGCCGCGCCCGCTCCGTCGCCCAGCGCGCCACCGCCAGCACGGCGAGATAGTCGTTGCCGTCCACCCGCAGCGCCGGGATGCCGAAGCCGTGCCCGCGCGCCGCGAAAGTGCCCGAACCGCCCCGCGCGATACCCTGGAAGGTGGAGATCGCCCATTGGTTGTTGACGATGTTCAGCACCACCGGCGCCTTGTAGGTGGAGGCGAAGACCAGCGCCGCGTGGAAATCGCTTTCCGCCGTCGATCCGTCGCCGATCCAGCCTGCCGCGATCCGCCGGTCGCCCGAGATCGCCGAGGCCATCGCCCAGCCGACCGCCTGGATATACTGCGTCGCCAGATTGCCCGAGATCGAGAAGAAGCCGTGCTCCTGCGAGGAATACATCACCGGCAACTGCCGCCCGCGCATCGGGTCGCCGTCGTTGGAATAGACCTGACACATCATGGTCTTGAGCGGATAGCCCGAGGCGATGAGCAAGCCCGCCTGCCGGTAGGTCGGGAAGTTCATGTCGCCCGGCCGCAGCGCGCGCTGGAAGGCGCAGGCGATCGCCTCCTCGCCCAGATGCTGCATGTAGAAGCTGGTCTTCTGCTGGCGCTGCGCGATCAGCATCCGCGCGTCATAGGCGCGCAGCGTCATCATGTGGCGCAGCCCGGCGAGCAGGTCGTCGTCGCTCAGATCCAGCGCCTCGGCCCAAGGGCCGACCGCCTGCCCCTCGCGGTTCAGCACCCGGATGATGGTGAAGGCGAGGTCGCGGATCTCCTCGGGGTCGGCATCGACCGGCGGGCGGCGCACGGTGCCGGCGCGCGGGATCACCACCTTGGAGAAATCGGGCTGGCCGCCGGGCCGCACTTCCGGCTCCGGCACGGTCAGGCGCAGCGGCGGGCGGTCGTCTTGCGTCATGGTCTTCCCCCCTTCGGCGCCGGGCGCTGCCCGGCCGCGATTTCCACAGGCCGGAGACGCCGGCCGGGCGGGCACGTCCCGTCGCGGCGGCTGTCCGCGGCGACATGGGTCCAGCAGAACCCCGGCCACCCCGACTCGTCAAGCGCGGCGGCGGCAGTCCCCGCCCCGGCACGATGCGCGTGAAGCATGACAGGCCCCCTCCCCTGGCGCCTTGTGACACGGAAAATCCTGCGGCAAATCCGGCAGAATATCTTTTCGTTCTTGAGGGGATCTGGCATCCATTCAGAATGATCTTTTCCATTTATGAAAGATGGCGGAATCCGTGACCGACGACCCCCGCAAGCTCGACAGCATCGACCGCCGCATCCTGCGCGCGCTGGCCCGCGACGGGCGGCTCAGCAACAGCCAACTGGCCGAGGAGGTCGGCCTGTCGCCCAGCCCTTGCTGGCAGCGCACAAGGCGGCTGGAGGCCGAGGGCTTCATCCGGGGCTATGCCGCCCTGCTGGATCAGGCGATGCTCGGCGCGCCGGAAACCGTCATCATCGAGATCGCGCTGGAGCGGCACGAGGAATCGGTGCTGGAGAATTTCGGCCGCGCCATGTCCGAGATGCCGGAGGTGCTGGAGGTCTGGATGACCACCGGCGAATACGATTACTTCATCAAGGTCGCGGTGGGCGGCACGCGCGGCTACGAGGAATTCCTGCGCCGCAAGCTGTTCCGGGTGCCGGGCATCCGGCAGTCGCGCTCCACCTTCACCCTGCGCTGCCTGAAGCAGGGCGGGCTGACGCCGCCGGCGTGAAAGATGCCGAAAGAGAAGGGGATTGCTGCGATTGCCTCTTTCATGGCCGCAAAGTAGAATATTATTCTCATTACCCACAGATATTTGCTGGTTTCCTTTCCTTGCGGCCGACAGGCCGGGCTGGCTAAGTTGACCGGCCGAAGGAACAGGAACCTCCCATGCCGATCACCATCGCGAACCTGACGCGCCGCTTCGGCCAGACCGAGGTTCTGCGCGGCATCGACCTCGACGTGGCGCGGGGCGAGCTGGTGGCGCTGCTCGGCCCCTCGGGCAGCGGCAAGACCACGCTGCTGAAGATCATCGCCGGGCTCGACTGGCCGGATGCCGGGCGACTCATGGTGCGCGGCGAGGACTGGCTGGCCCGCAAGGCGCAGGAGCGGCGCACCGGCTTCGTGTTCCAGCATTACGCGCTGTTCCCGCATATGACGGTGCGCGACAACATCGCCTTCGGCCTGACCGTGCTGCCGCGCGCCGAACGCCCCGCCCCGGCGCGGATCGCCGCGCGGGCCGAGGAATTGCTGCGCTTCCTGCAAATCCCGCAGCTCGCCGACCGTTTCCCGGCCGAGCTGTCCGGCGGGCAGCGGCAGCGCGTGGCGCTCGGCCGGGCGCTGGCCATCGACCCCGAGGTCCTGCTGCTCGACGAGCCGTTCGGCGCGCTCGACGCGCAGGTGCGGCGCGACCTGCGCCGCTGGCTGCGCGAGGTGCATGACGCGACCGGCACCACCACGATCTTCGTCACCCACGATCAGGAAGAGGCGTTCGAGCTGGCCGACCGCGTGGTGGTGATGGGCGCGGGCCGCATCGAGCAGATCGGCCGCCCCGATGAGATCTACGACCACCCCGCCACCCCCTTCGTCGCCCGCTTCCTCGGCCTGACGGTGGAGCTTCCGGTGCTGCTGCGCCATGGCCGCGCCGAGGCGCCGGGGCTCGACGCCGCGGCCCTGCCGGCGCGGGCGGTGGCGGACGGTCAGGCCACGCTCTTCCTGCGGCCCGCCGACATCACCCCCGTCGCCGATCCGCGGGGCGCCTTCCGCGTCACCGAGATCTGCACCACCGGCGCGCTGATGCGGCTGCGGCTGGAAGGCCCCGCCGACTGTATCGCCGAGGCCGAGATCCCCCGCCGTCTCGGCCCGCAATTCGCGCTCGGGCAATCCGTCCGGCTGCGCCCCGAGGCGGGGCAGATCTTCCCGGCGGCCGGCCTTTCGGCCCGCGCCGCCTGACCCTTCATCCCATCAAGGAACCCGTCCGATGAAAACCCGTCTTATCGCCGCCGCCCTCGCGCTCGGCCTCGCCGCCCCGGCCTCCGCGCAGGACAAGATCCTCAACGTCTCCTACGACATCGCCCGCGAACTCTTCGCCGAGGTGAACCCCGCCTTCGCCGCGAAATGGAAGGCCGAGACCGGCCGCGACGTGGCGATCGACCAGTCGCATGGCGGCTCGTCCAAGCAGGCGCGCGCCATCCTCGAAGGGCTGCCCGCCGATGTGGTGACCTTCAACCAGGTCACCGACATCGACGTTCTGGCCGAAAGCGGCCTTGTCGAGGCCGACTGGCGCGCCGCTTTCCCGAACGACGCCTCGCCCTATTACTCGCTGCCCGCCTTCCTCGTGCGGAAGGACAATCCGAAAGGCATCAAGGACTGGGACGACCTGATCCGCGAGGATGTGCAGGTGGTCTTCCCCAATCCCAAGACCTCGGGCAACGGGCGTTACACCTATCTCGCCGCCTATGCCTTCGCGCTGGAGAAGAACGGCGGCGATCACGCCAAGGCGCAGGATTTCGTGAAGACGCTGTTCTCGCATGTGCCGGTCTTCGACCAGGGCGGCCGCGCCGCCACCGTGACCTTCGCCGAGAAGGAGATCGGCGATGCCTTGATCACCTTCGAGGCGGAGACCGGCGGCATCGCCGCGCAATATGCCGACAAGGGCTTCGTGCGCGTCACCCCCTCCATCTCGCTCTTCTCGGAATTCCCGGTCGCGCTGGTGGCCGAGAACGCGAAGAAGAACGGCAGCGAAGAGGTGTCGAAAGCCTATCTCGGCTTCCTCTACACGCCGGAGGGCCAGCAGATCCTCGCCAAGAACTTCTACCGCGTGCATGACGAGGCCGCGCAGGCCGCCTTCGCCGCGAACTTCCCCGAGGTGAAGCTGGTCAAGGTCGAGGACGCCTTCGGCGGCTGGGACAAGGTGAAATCCGAGCATTTCGCCGAGGGCGGCATCCTCGACACGGTGTTCGTGAACCAATGAGCGCCTCCCCCGCGCCCGCTTCGGCCGGAAGGTCGAAGCGGGTCCTTCCCGGTTTCGGCCTGACCATGGGCGTGACGCTGACCTATGTCGGCGTCATCGTGCTTTTGCCGGTCATCGCCCTGGTGCTGAAAGGGGCCGAGATCGGCCCGGCGCGCTTCTGGGCCATCGCCACCGCGCCTCGCACGCAGGCGGCGTTGCAACTCACGCTGCTGGCGGCGAGCATGGCCACCCTCTTCAACGCGGCTTACGGGCTTTTGATGGCCTGGGTGCTGGTGCGCTACGACTTTCCGGGGCGGCGGCTGCTGGATGCGATGGTCGACATTCCCTTCGCGCTGCCCACCGCCGTGGCGGGCCTGTCGCTCTCGGCGCTTTTCGCGGCGAATGGCTGGTATGGCGCGGTTCTGGAGCCGCAGGGGATCAAGATCGTCTTCACCATCTGGGGCGTGGCCATCGCCATGTCCTTCACCTCGATCCCCTTCGTGATCCGCGCGGTGCAGCCGGTGCTGGAGGATCTGGACCCGCAATACGAACAGGCCGCCGTCACGCTGGGGGCGCATCCCTTCACCATCTTCCGGCGGGTGATCTTTCCGGCGATCCTGCCGGCCTTCCTCGTCGGCGTCACCCTGTCCTTCGCCCGCAGCCTCGGTGAGTTCGGGGCGGTGGTGTTCATCGCCGGCAACCTGCCGATGGAGACCGAGATCGCCTCGCTCCTCGCGGTGATCCGGCTGGAGGAATACGATTACAACGGCGCCGCGGTGATCGCGCTGGTCCTGCTGATGATCGCGCTGCTGCTGCTCGGCCTGTCGAACCTGATGCAGGCGCGGGCGCTGCGCTACAAGGGGAAACCATGATCGACACCCCGCCCCCCGGCGCGCTGGCGCCGCGCGAAAGCCGGCTGGTGCCGCGCCTGCTGATCGGGCTGGCGCTGGTGCTGACCGCGATCTTCGTCGTGGTGCCGATGGCCTATATCCTGCATCGCGCCTTCGCCGAGGGCTGGCGCGTCTTCGCGCAGAACATCGCCGATCCGAACACGCTGCACGCGATCTGGCTCACGGCGCTGGTGGCGCTACTGGTGGTGCCGGTCAACATCGCCTTCGGCATCGCCGCCGCCTGGGCCATCGCGCGGTTCTCCTTCCCCGGCCGCAAGACCCTGCTGACGCTGATCGAGATCCCGTTCTCGATCTCGCCCATCATCGCGGGGATCTGCTACCTGCTGCTTTACGGCCGGCAGGGCTGGCTCGGCCCCTGGCTGATCGCGCATGACATCCAGGTGCTGTTCGCGCTGCCCGGCATCGTCATGGTCACGCTGTTCGTCACCGGCCCCTTCGTCATGCGCGAGGTGCTGCCCCTGATGCAGGCGCAAGGCTCCGAGCAGGAGCAGGCGGCGCTGACGCTCGGCGCCTCGGGCTGGCAGGTGTTCCGCCGGGTGACGCTGCCCAATATCCGCTGGGCGCTGCTTTACGGCGCCGTGCTCTGCGGCGCGCGCGCGGTGGGAGAGTTCGGCGGCGTCTCGGTGGTATCGGGCTCGATCCGGGGGCAGACCAATACGCTGCCCTTGCAGATCGAGCTTCTGTTCAACGACCTGAACGTGACCGGCGCCTTCGCGGCGGCCACGGTGCTGACGCTGCTCGCGCTGGTCGTGCTGGTGCTGAAGGCGGTGATGGAGGCGCGGCGGGGCTGACCCGCCGGCCCGCTCAGCGATGGTCGATGCGCCGCGCCAGCCGGTCGCCGGCCCATTGCATCCCGGCCACCATGACGATGAGGATGGCCACCACCGCCACCATCACCCCGGTCTCGAACCGCTGGTAGCCGTAGCGGATGGCGATGTCGCCAAGCCCCCCGGCCCCCACCGCGCCGGCCATGGCCGAGGCGCCGATCAGCGTCACCATGGTCACCGTGAAGCCCGAGACGATGCCGGGCAGCGCCTCGGGGATCAGCACGTCGCGCAGGATGGTCCAGCGCGTCGCCCCCATGGCGCGGGCGGCGTCGACCAGCGCGCGGTCGACCTCGCGCAGCGAGACCTCGGCCACCCGGGCGAAATAGGGCGCGGCGGCGATGGTCAGCGGCACGATGGCGGCGGCGATGCCGATGGCCGAGCCGGTGATCAGCCGCGTCAGCGGGATCACCGCCACCAGCAGGATGATGAACGGCACCGAGCGCAGCGCGTTCACCAGCCAGCCGAGGCCGCGATTGACCCAGAGGTTCTGGAAGATCCCGCCCCGGTCGGTGGTGACGAGGATCAGCGCCAGCGGCAGCCCGATCAGGAAGGACAGCGCGCCGGAAACGCCGGTCATCACCACCGTCTCCCACACGCCTTTCAGCAGCAGGTCAAACATCGCTCGGGACATGGCCCAACACCTCGATCGCCGTGGTTTCCGGTTGCAGCCGCGCCAGCACGGCGGAAAGCTTCGCCGGGTCGCTTGTGCCCAGCGTCAGGAACAGCCGCCCATAGGGCTCGCCCTGCACATCGTTCAGCCCGCCATGGACCAGGCGGGGCGGCCGGCCGGTGATGCCCTCGATGATCGCCAGCAGCGGTTGGCGCGCCGCCGGACCATGGACATCGACCCGGATCAGCGCCTGCTCGCCCTCGGGCGCGATCTTCGCCGCGATGTCCTGCGGCAAGACGGGCGACAGGCCGCGCAGCAGGCTGCGCGTAGTGTCGGCCTGCGGCGAGGCCAGCACCCGCGCCACCGGCCCCTGTTCCACGATCCGCCCCGCATCCAGCACCAGCACGCGATGCGCGATCTGGCGCACCACCTCCATTTCATGCGTGATCATCAGGATGGTGAGGCCAAGCTGGCGGTTCACGTCCGACAGCAGGTTGAGGATGGCCTGCGTGGTCTCGGGGTCCAGCGCCGAAGTGGCCTCGTCCGACAGCAGGAGCAGCGGCTCCGGCGCCAGCGCGCGGGCGATGCCCACCCGCTGCTTCTGCCCGCCGGAAAGCTGCGCCGGCCAGGCATCGGCCTTGTCGGCCAGCCCGACCAGATCCAGCAGCTCCATCACCCGCTTGCGCCGCCGCTCCGGCGGCTGGCCCGCGATCTTCAGCGGCAGCGCCACATTCTCGGCCACCGTCTTGGCCGAGAGCAGGTTGAAATGCTGGAAGATCATGCCGATGCGCCGCCGCACCGGCTGCAAGGCCCGCTCGTCGAAAGCCGTGATGTCGGTGCCGTCGATCACCACCCGGCCCGATTGCGGCTTGTCCAGCCCGTTCAGGCAGCGGATCAGCGTCGATTTCCCCGCCCCGCTGCGCCCGATCAGCCCGACGATCTCGCCCCGCTTCAGCGAAAGCGAGATGCCGTCCAGCGCCGGCCGGTCGGAAAAGCGGCGGGAGACCTCGTGCAGCTCCACCACATCGGGAATTTGTGTCATGGCTCGGTTCCTCAGGCGGACGGGGCGCCCGGACCCGCCGGACGCCCCGCCGCGTTCCTTATACCATCGCTTACCAGGCGGGAACCGCCGCGCCCTTGTAGACGGTGGCGTAGGCCTGTTTCACCGCACCGCTCTGGAACGCCTGCTTCAGCAGGGCGACCCATGCGGCGTCCTTGTCCTCGGTGCGGACGGCGATGAGGTTCATGTAGGGATTGTTCTCGCCCGATTCCTGCGCGATCCGGTGATCCAGCAGGCCCGCCTTCGCCGCCCAGTCGGTATTCACCACCGCCGCGTCCAGATCGTCGATGGCGCGGCCGACCACGCCCGCATCCAGCTCGCGCAGGTCGAAGCCGCGCGGGTTGCCGGTCACGTCGATCACGGTGGCGAGGATGCCGGCCTCCGGCTTCAGCTCGATGAGGCCGAGCTGCTCCAGCACCTTCAGCGCCCGCCCGCCATTCGTCGGATCGTTTGGCACGCCGATAATCGCGCCATCGGGCAGCGCGGCGAGGTCGGGGTATTTCTTGGAATAGAGCCCGATCGGGAAGATCGCCGTGTCGATGACCGAGGTCAGCTCATAGCCCTGCTGGGCCATCTGCGCTTCCAGATAGGGAAGATGCTGGAAGGCGTTGGCGTCGATCTCCTTGCGGGCCAGCGCCTCGTTCGGCTGGGTATAGTCGTTGAAGATCACCGGCTCGATCTCCAGCCCGAGGGGCTTGGCCTCGGCGGCCACGGCGGCCCAGACGGTCTCGTCCTCGCCGCCCATGATGCCGACCTTCAGCTTCGTCGCGTCGGCCTCGGCCAGCGGCGCGAAGGCGAGGGTCGCGGCCAGCGCGAGCGCGCCCCGCCGGGTGAGGGAGGAAAGGAAGGACATGGGGAACCTCGGATCAATTTCTGCGCAGCCCATATTTCGCGCTGCCGCCGGAATATCCTTCCGCCGACAGGGGAATGCAACCCGATGGCCCGGAACGTTTTTCCGGGAAAACCGCGCCGGGGGAAAGGCCGGTCCGGCAGAGACGGGATTCGCGGAAACCTGCTCCCGGCGGGGAATCACCGGGCGTCACCGCCCTGCGGCGGGCGCCCCTTCCCGCAGCGCGGCGGCGATGCGGGCGATCCCTTCCGGGATCAGCCCCGCCGGGATCGAGGAATAGGCGAGACGGAGGAAGCGCGCCCCCCGCTCCGGCCGCGCGAAGAAGGGGGCGCCGGGTTCGACCAGCACGTCGCGCGCGCGCAGCCGGAGCGCGAGGTCCGTGCTGTCGGCGCCGGGCGGCAGTTCCAGCCAGAAGCTCGACCCGCCGGTGGCGCCGGGCGCGGCGATCCGCAGCCCCTCGGCGGCGAGCGCCCGTTCCATGACGCGCCGCCGCTCGGCATAGACCCGGCGCATCCGGTTCATCTGCGCGTCGTAATGGCCGAGCGACAGGAAATGCGCCAGCGTGCGTTGCAGCATCCCCGGCGGATGGCGCAGCACCCGCGCGCGCAGCGCCCGCGCCTCGGCGATCACCGCCGGATCGGCCACCATGTAGCCCAGCCGCAGCCCCGGAAACACCGACTTGGAGAAGGAGCCGACATGGATCACCGCGCCGGCGCCGTCCATCGCCTTCAGCGCGGGCGAGGTCGCCCCGGCGAAGGACATCTCGAATTCGTAATCGTCCTCGATCACCGCGAAACCCTGCGCGGCGGCGCGGTCCAGCAGCGCCCGGCGGCGGTCCAGCGGCATGGTGGAATTGGTCGGGCATTGATGGCTCGCGGTGGTGAACACGGCGGCGAGGCCGGGCGGCACCGATTGCGGCGGCAGGCCCTGCGCATCGACCGGCAGGGCCACGATCTCGGCCCGCAGCCGCGACAGGATCTCGCGCAGGCCGGGATAGCAGGGATCCTCGATGGCGCAGCGCCGGCCTTCGCCCAGCAGGATCTCCGCCGCCAGCCACAGCCCGTTCTGCGCGCCCAGCGTCAGCAGCACCTCGCCGGGCCGGGCGCGGATGCCGCGGCGGGGCAGGATGTGGCGGATGATGTAATCGACCAGTTCCGGGTCGTCCTCGTCATAGAGATCGGCGGTGAGCGGGATGAACTCCCGCCGCCCGAGCGCGCGGACGGCGCAATCGCGCCAGGCGGCGTGGTCCACCAGCTCCGGGTCGGCCTGGCCATAGACGAAGGGAAAGCGGAAGCGCCGCCAGTCCGGCACCCGGTCGGTGCGGCCCGAGCGGGCGAAGCGGCCGTCGAGATGGCCCGACCAGTCGAACCGCGCGGAGTCTGACGGCAGCGCGGGCGCGGCCATCCGCGCCTCGATCCGGTCGGAGATGAAATGCCCCGAGCGCACACGGCTGGTCAGGCAATCGGCCGAGACCAGCTCCGCGAAAGCGAGCGCCACGGTGACCCGCGCCACCTCCAGATGCCGCGCCAGCTCGCGGCTGGAGGGCAGCCGGTCGCCGGGACGGAACCGCCCCTCGGTCACGCCGGCGATGATCTGCCGGCGCAACTGCACCTGGAGCGGCACCGGCGAGGCGCGGTCGATGAAGAAGGCTTCGGCGGGAATCGCCATTTCTGTCCCCAGGCTGCACCGGATGATGCAGCCCGAAGCCCGCGCCGGACGCAAGCCCGGCGCGGCCGGGGATCAGGCGAAGACGCGGGTCAGCGCGCCGTCGATGGCGTCGGTGATGCGGTCGATCTCGTCCGGCGTGACGATCAGCGCCGGCGACAGGCAAAGCGTGTTGTTCAGCCCCGGCAGCGAGCGGTTGGTCGCCCCGATGATGACGCCCTGCTGGAGGCAATCCGCCACCACGGCCTGCACGCGCTTTTCGTCCATCGGCTCCTTGGTGGCGCGGTCGGAGACCAGCTCGGCGCCGAGGAACAGGCCCTTGCCGCGCACGTCGCCCACCACATTGTGCTTTTCCATCAGCCCGCGCAGGTTGTTCAGGCAACGCTCGCCCATCCGGGTGGTGTTTTCCAGCAGCCCCTCATCCTCGATGATGCGCATGTTCTCCAGCGCCGCCACCGGGCCGGAGGTGCAGCCGCCGAAGGTCGAGATGTCGCGGAAATAGCTCATCGGATCGGCCGGATCGTCCTTGAACATCTCGAACACCCGCTCCGAGGTGACGGTGCAGGAGATCGCGGCATAGCCCGAGGCCACGCCCTTCGCCATGGTGACGAAATCCGGCTCGATCCCGTAATGCTGATAGCCGAACCAGGTGCCGGTGCGGCCGAGCCCGCAGACCACCTCGTCGATATGCAGCAGGATGTCGTATTTGCGGCAGATCTCCATGACGCGCGGCCAATAGCCCTCCGGCGGCACGATGACGCCGCCGCCCGCCGTCACCGGCTCCAGCACGATGGCGCCGACGGTATCGGGGCCCTCGCGCAGGATCACCTCCTCGATGGCATCGGCGGCGCGCTGGCCGTAATTCTCCACATCCCATTGCTTGCGGTATTCGAGGCAATGCGGAACCATCACGAACCCGTCGGGATAGGGCCCGTATTGCTCGGCCCGCTGCACCTGCCCGCTGGTCGCCAGCGTGCCGATGGTGGTGCCGTGGTAATCCCGCTCGCGGTAGAGGATCTTCCACTTCTTGCCGCCATGGTGCCGATGCGCGATCTGGCGCACCATCTTGTAGACCTTCTCGTTCGCCTCGGACCCCGAGTTGGAGTAATAGACGCGGGTCAGCCCCGGCATCTTCTCCATCAGCTTCTCGGCGAAGAGCGCGCCGGGCACGGTGCCCGCCGCCCCGGCGTAATAGTTCAGCTTCACGAGCTGGTCGCGCACCGCATTGGCGATGCTTTCGCGGCCATAGCCCACATTCACCGTCCAGACGCCGCCCGACACCGCGTCGATATATTCCTTGCCCTTGGCATCCCAGAGCCGGAGGCCCCTGCCCTCGACGAAGACGCGCGGGTCCACGGTTTCGTATTGCTTGTGCTGGCTCAGATGGTGCCAGACATGGGCGCGGTCGGCCTCGACCACATGGCTCAGGTCGTTGGTGTTCAGGGCAAGGGTCATCCGGGGCTCCAGGGCGAAGGGCAAGGCGTATGATACCAGATGCCGCCGATACCGCCGGACGGGTAGAGCCAGATTTGGGCGCAAGATGGGGCCAGCCGGTTAGGACAGCCGGGGCGGGCGCCGTGACCGACCGCGCAAGTGTCGGAGCGGACCCTGCGGGTGCGATACGGTCGCATGCCGTCCAAGCCCCCCACGCCGTCGCGGGGGGCAGCTCCTGCGCGCGATACGGCCCGAAGGGAGAGGCCTCGACAGTCGCCGGAACACCCGACAGCCCCTCCCCCTTCCCCGCTCGACACCCCGCACCACGGAGGGCAGCGCCCGACCGCCGGGTGGGCGCTGCAACAGGGGTGGTCTGCACTTTATCGCTAAGCACCGCCTAACTTCGATCATCGCGCTCGTGGTGACGAAGCGCCCGCCCGAGGGGGCGGTCGGGCGCTGCCCGGCGGCACTGCGTGCCTTGTTCCGGGCGGGGGAAGGGCTCACACGGGAATGAAGGATTGGGACGGCGGATTGGCGGATTGCCCGGCGGTGCAGCGTATTTTGTTCGCGGCGGGGCGGGGTCCACTCGCAGGAGAACGGGACGGTGGCTTCGGGCAAGGGTAAGGACACACACCCCGCTTCGCCGCCCTTCCCGAACGAGACCGCTCACCCCCCGGCGGGCGGATGCGGCAGGCGGCGCAGGATCGTCTCGGCCTCGGCGATGATGCGATGCAGGCGATCGGCGGCCGGAACCACCGCGTCGACCGCATCGACCCCCTGCCCCGCGAACAGCGCCATCGCCTCCAGATCGCCGGTGGTGACGCGCAGCGGCGAATCCGTGCTGTAGCGCAGGATCGGCCGGCCGCCCTCGTCGGCGATCACCTCGCGCGGCAGGCGGTCCGGGTCATGGCCCATCAGGTTGAAGCCGAGCGGCCGGGTGACGCTGTTGGCGATCACCCGCACGGCGGCATGGGCGGGCCAGTTCAGCACGAAGATGTCGGTGCGCAGCGTGTCGGCGGCGGTGGCCGCCACCACCCGCTCCTTGTGATAGTCATGCGCGAAGGATTCGGTGGTGGCGAGGAAGGCGGTGCCGCACTGGATGCCCTGCGCCCCCGCCGCCAGCGCCGCGACCAGCCCCGCCCCCGAGGCGATGCCGCCCGAGGCCACCACGGGGACGGAAGCCGCGCGGGCCACCGTCTCGACCAGCAGGAGCGTCGCGGTCTCGCCATGGATATGGCCGCCCGCCTCCACCCCCTGCGCCACCAGCACGTCGCAGCCGGCATCCTCGGCGGCGCGGGCGGCCTCGGGCGTGCCGACCTGATGGATGACCTTCGCCCCGGCCGCCTTCACCCGCCGCACCGCCTCGGGCACCACCTCCCAGAAGAACGAGAAGGCGGTCACCCCCAGATCGAGGCAGGTGCCGATCTGGCGGTCGAGCAGGCCCGGCTCGGTGGCCGAGGGGATGACGTTCACCGCGAAGGGCCGGCGCGTCGCGGCGCGCAGCGCCGTGACCTCGCGCGCGATCAGGCCGGGATCCTCGCGCACCATGCCGAGCTGGGCGAAGCCGCCGGCCTCGGCCACCGCCGCCGCCAGTTCCCAGCGCGCCACGCCGCCCATGCCGGCCAGCAGCACCGGAACATCGCAGCCGAGCAGATCGCAGAGCGGGGTTTTCAGCAGGGTCATGGCCGGGCCTCCTTCGCCAGAAGCGCCATCAGGTGATCCCGCAGGACGATGGCGTGATTGTGCTCGCGGTCCCGCGCCGCGGTCAGCAGCGTGACCGGCCCGCGCCGGCACAGCGCGAGACAATCCGCCACCGCCGCCGGCCGGGCCGCGAGCTCGTCGAGATAGCGCCGCCGGAACGCCTCCCATTGCGAGGGATCGGCGTGGAACCATTTCCGCAACCCGGTGGAGGGGGTGATGTCCTTCGGCCAGCCATCGAGCGGCAGATCGGCCTTCGCCACCCCGCGCGGCCAGAGCCGGTCGACCAGCAGGCGCGCGCCGGCCCAGGTTCCGGGCGGATCGTAGACCCTTGCGACAGAGATCGGGAAGGACATGGCCGTTTCCCCCTCATGGTCCATCCGTGCCGGGCGAATCGGACGGCGGCCCGGCGGGCGCGCCGGATTGCCTTATCGGGTAGATCTGCTAATCGGTATTGTAAATACCTGTTCAGGAGCCGGACGGTGCGACTGACCTCCTTCACGGATTACGGCCTGCGGGCGCTGATGCGGATGGCGGGCGATCCCGGACGGGGATTCTCCACCACCGAACTGGCGGCGGAACTGGGCCTGTCGCGCCACCACCTGACCAAGATCATGCAGGCGCTGGCACGGGCCGGATATGTCGCCACGAGGCGCGGCGGCGGGGGCGGCGCGATGCTGGCGCGGCCGCCCGACGACATACGGCTGGGCGATCTGGTGCGGGCGCTGGAACAGGGGCAGGCGCTGGTCGACTGCTTCTCCGCCGGCGGCGGCGGCTGCACCCTCGGGGGCGATTGCCGGCTGAAGCACCGGCTGCGCGCGGCGGAGGCGGCGTTCCTCGCCGATCTGAACCGCTCCACCCTCGCGCAGATCGCCACGCGGGCGGCGGAAGCCGCGCCGGCCTGACGCTCAGCCGGATCGCGCGGCGGCCAGCGACCGGCGGAACGCCTGCTCGCCCTCGATCACGAAGCGCAGCATCCGGTCGGCCGCCGCCACCGCGTCGCGGGCGCGATGGGCCGCCAGCAGATCGCGCTGCCCCTCCACGATCACCGCGAGCGTGGAATCGTCGCGCATGGTGATCAGCCGGACATTCTGCACCTGCACGAAATAGCGCCGGATCGACTGGACCAGCGCCCGGTTCGGCACGACCGAAAGCCAGGCGTCGCGGAACACCTCCGACGCGCTGAACACGGTCGGCCCGTCATGCGCCGCGACCGCCGCCCAGCCGTCGGACACCGCCCGCTCCATCTGCGCCACCATCCCGTCGGTCATCGCCTGCGCGGCGAGGGCGGCGGCGCGCGGCTCCAGCAGCCGGCGCAGGTCGAAGACGTCGAGGATCTCGGCCGAGGTCAGCCGGGGCAGCACGAAGCCGCGCGTCGTCGGCTCCAGATAGCCCTCCGCCGCCAGCCGCATCAGCGCGTCCCGCGCCGGCATGCGCGAGACGCCAAGCTCCGCCGCGAGGCTGACGTCGATGTAGCGATCGTCCCAGCCGAAGGCGCCGGAGCGGATCTGCTCGATCAGCGTGTCATAGATCTGGTCGCGGAGGTTCTGGCGGGACATGCGTATTTGTATACAGATTTTCAGGTGAAAATCAACACGCACCGCCCTGAAATGCAATAATATTTGGCATCACTCCCGAAATCTCGATGGTTCATGTTCAAAATATTTATTGAAAAGTATTCTTTTTGTGGCAGTGTTCATGCCCGAAGCGAGTCCCCGAATCCATCGGGGCACCATCCCCAGCCAGCAGGAGATTGCACCGATGACACTGACCCGCCGCCTAGCGCTCGGCCTGAGCGCCGCGCTCG
Source organism: Gemmobacter sp. (assembly GCA_039808305.1). GTDB lineage: Bacteria > Pseudomonadota > Alphaproteobacteria > Rhodobacterales > Rhodobacteraceae > Gemmobacter. Next base: position 18,583 of record JBDHSR010000014.1, read on the forward strand.
CCCTCGGCCTGTCCGCCCCCGCCTTCGCGCAGGACGCGCTGCGCGTGGGCGCCTATCCCGCCAACCCGCCGTGGGAGAACAAGACCGAGGCCGGCACCTTCGAGGGCTTCGAGGTCGACATCGTGAACGAGATCGCCAAGCGCATGGGCACCACGGCGACGATCGAGGGCATGGATTTCAAGGCGCTGTTCGTGGCCTCGGCCTCGGGCCGGGTGGACATGGTGATCTCGTCGCTGACCATCACCGACGAGCGGCTGGAAAGCCAGTCCTTCACCCAGCCCTATTTCGAGGGCGCGCTGGGGATCGGCGTCAAGGAAGGCTCCGACATCGCCTCGGTCGAGGCGCTGAAGGGCAAGGTGGTGGGGTCCGTCGCCACCTCCTTCCCGGAGAACTGGCTGAAGGAACGCGCGGCCGAGATCGGCTATGCCGACTACAAGAGCTACGACACCACCTCCAACATGCTGACCGACCTGCAGAACGGCCGGATCGAGGCGGCGGTGAACGATGTGGTCGGGCTGCGCTACGCCTTCACCCAGATGCAGGGCCTGAAAGTGGGGGCCGAGATCGTGACGGGCGAGAAATTCGCCATGATGCTGCCGAAGGGCTCGGACAAGCTGGAGCAGGTGAACCAGATCATGTCCGACATGAAGGCCGACGGCACGATGGCCGCGCTTTACGAAAAGTGGATGGGCGTCGCGCCGAAGGAGGGCGGCTATACCGTCACGCCGATGCCGGTGCCGACCTCCGCCAACTGACCTGACATCCGGGCGGCTTCCGGGCCGCCCGCCCGCGGAATCCTGACATGTCCCATGCCCATCTCGCCTCGGTCCGGGTCGACGCGCCCGCCGGTTTCGCCTTCTCGCATCTGTCGGACGGGCGCAAGCTCGGCCGCTGGACGCTCGGTTCGATGGATCTCGTCCCGGCGGAGGAGCCGGGCCTCTGGCGCGGCGCCTCGCTGTTCGACGGCGCGCCCGCCGAGGTCGAGATCCGCCCGCATCCGGCGCTCGGCCTGATCGACTTCCATCTCGGCCCGGCCGGCGCGCGGGTGCCGCGCGTCTCGATCCGGGTCACGCCGGGGCCGGACTGGGGCCTGCCGGAGCAAAGCTGCCTCGTCGCCATGACGACCTGGCGCGCGGGCTGGATGGATGACGGGCGCTGGGAGCGCACCCGCAAGACCCACGAGCTCGAAGTGCTGCTGTTCAAGGCGCAGATCGAAACCGACTGGAGCGCGCGATGACCCCGGCGGACTGGCGCGCCCGGTTCCGGGCGGGCGAGGTGCGCCAGACGGCGGCGCTCTGCCCCGGCTTCACGCAGGCCAACATGGCCTTCATCCCGGCGGCTTTCGCCGATGATTTCGAGGGGTTCCTGCGCGCCAATCCCGCCGCCTGCCCCCTGCTGGCGCGGGGACGGGCGGGCGAGCCGGCCCTGCCGGATCTGGGCGATTTCGACCTGCGCCACGACCTGCCGCTCTACCGGCTGTTCCGCGACGGGCAGGCGGCGGAGCGGGTGGCCGACATCGCGGCGGAATGGCGCGACGATCTGGTGCCCTTCGCCATCGGCTGCTCGCTGAGCTTCGAGGCCGATCTGGTGGCGGCGGGCGTGACGCTGCGCTGCCACGCGCCCGGGGTAAGCTGCTCGGCCTTCGACACCGCCATTCCCAACCGGGCGGCGGGGCCGTTCGGCGGTCCTCTGGTCGTCACCATGCGGGCGATCCCGGCGGATCAGGTCGCGCTGGCCGAGGCGGTGACCCGCGCCCACCCGGACGCCCATGGCGCGCCGGTCCACGCGGGCGATCCGGCGGCGATCGGCGTCGATCTCTCGCGGCCCATCGACGGGCTGGGCCTGACCGACATCCGCCCCGGCGAGGTGCCGGTGTTCTGGGCCTGCGGCGTGACCATGGAACGCGCCATCGCCGCCGCCCGCCTGCCCTTCGCCATCACCCACGCCCCCGGCCACATGCTCATCACCGACCGCCGCGCAGGAGGACCGCGTTGAACGCCATCGACATCTTCTTCAACCTCGACGTGCTGGCCCGCGCCTTCCCGATCCTGCTGCGCGGGCTGGGAATGACGATCCTGCTCGGCTTCACCGCCATCGTCTTCGGCACGGCCCTCGGCCTCGCCATCGCCCTGGTGCGGCTTTACGCGCCGAAGCCCTTCCGGCTGCTCGCCATCGGCTATACCGACCTGATGCGCGCCATGCCGGTGCTGGTGGTGCTGATCCTGATCTATTACGCGCTGCCCTTCGCGGGGATCGTGCTGTCCTCCTTCGCCGCCGCCGCCATCGCGCTGTCGCTGGTGCTCGGCGCCTATACGGCCGAGGTGATGCGGGCCGGCATCCAGGCGGTGCCCAAGGGGCAATCCGAGGCCGCCGCGGCGCTCGGCCTCGGCTTCTGGCTGACCATCCGCAAGGTGGTGCTGCCGCAGGCGGTGCGGCTGGTGATCCCGCCGCATGCCTCGAACTGCGTCTCGATCATCAAGGACACCTCGCTCGCCTCGGTCGTCGCCATGACCGACCTGCTGAAACAGGCGACCGACGCGCAGGCGCTGTTCGCCAATCCCACGCCCCTGATCGGCGCCGCGCTGATCTATGTGGCGATCCTCTGGCCGCTGGTGCGGCTGACCGGCTGGCTGGAGCACCGCTTCCAGCGCGCCTA
>JBDHSR010000015.1:0-20370 GCA_039808305.1 Gemmobacter sp.
GAGATCATCAAGGCCGTCAGCCTGATGGGCCCCACCTTCGGCGGCATCAATCTGGAAGACATCAAGGCGCCGGAATGCTTCATCATCGAGCAGCGCCTGAAGGAGATCATGGACATTCCGGTGTTCCATGACGACCAGCACGGCACCGCCGTGATCTGTGCGGCGGGGCTCATCAACGCGCTGGAGATCAGCGGCAAGAAGATCGAGGATGTGAAGATCGTCCTCAATGGCGCCGGGGCGGCGGGCATCGCCTGTCTGGAATTGCTGAAGGCGATGGGCGCCCGGCATGACAACTGCATCATGTGCGACACCAAGGGCGTGATCTGGCAGGGCCGCACCGAGGGGATGAACCAGTGGAAATCCGCCCATGCCGCCCGCACCAACGCCCGCACGCTGGAAGAGGCGATGAAAGGGGCCGACGTGTTCCTCGGCGTCTCGGCCAAGGGGGCGGTGACGCCGGAGATGGTGGCCTCGATGGCCGACAATCCGGTGATCTTCGCCATGGCCAATCCCGACCCGGAAATCACGCCGGAGGAGGCGCATGCGATCCGCGCCGATGCCATCGTGGCGACCGGGCGCAGCGACTACCCGAACCAGGTGAACAATGTCCTGGGCTTCCCCTATCTGTTCCGGGGCGCGCTCGACATCCATGCTCGCGCGATCAATGACGAGATGAAGATCGCCTGCGCCCGCGCGCTGGCCGCGCTGGCGCGCGAGGACGTGCCGGACGAGGTGGCGATGGCCTATGGCCGCAAGCTCAGCTTCGGGCGCGATTACATCATTCCCACGCCCTTCGACCCCCGGCTGATCTATGTGATCCCGCCCGCCGTGGCGAAGGCCGGGATGGATACCGGCGTCGCCCGCCGTCCGATCATCGACCTGCATGCCTATGAGCTGAACCTGAAGTCGCGGATGGATCCGACGGCCTCGATCCTGCAAGGCGTCCATGCCCGGGCGCGGCAGGCGCAGGCCCGCATGATCTTTGCCGAGGGGGACGACACCCGCGTGCTGCGCGCGGCGGTGGCCTATCAGCGGGCCGGACTGGGCAAGGCGCTGGTTGTCGGCCGCGACGCGGATGTGCGTGAAAAGCTGGAGGCGGCGGGTCTGCCGGAGGCGGTGCGCGAGCTGGAGGTGGTCAATGCCGCCAATACCCGGCATCTCGACCAGTACAAGGATTTCCTCTACCAGCGGCTCCAGCGCGAGGGGTTCGACCGGCATGACATACACCGTCTCGCCGCCCGCGACCGGCATGTCTTCGGCGCGCTGATGCTGGCCCATGGCCATGGCGACGGGCTGGTCACCGGGGTGACCCGCAAGTCGGCGCATGTGATGAACCTGATCAACCATGTCTTCGATGCCAAGGCGTCGGATGGTGCGGTGGGCGTGACCGCGCTGCTGCAAAAGGGTCGGATCGTGCTGATCGCCGATACGCTGGTGCATGAATGGCCGAACGAGCAGGATCTGGCGGTCATCGCCACCAAGGCCGCCGGAATCGCCCGCAATCTGGGGCTGGAACCGCGCGTCGCCTTCGTCAGCTTCTCGACCTTCGGCTATCCGGTGTCGGAGCGGGCGACGAAGATGCATATGGCGCCGCGTGTTCTGGACCAGATGAAGGTCGATTTCGAATATGAAGGCGAGATGACGGTCGATGTGGCGCTGAACCCGGACCAGATGGCGCAATATCCGTTCTGCCGCCTGTCGGGACCGGCGAATATCCTGGTGGTGCCGGCGCGGCATTCGGCCTCGATCTCGGTCAAGCTGATGCAGGAGATGGCGGGCGCGACGGTGATCGGGCCCATTCTGACCGGGGTGAAGAAGCCGATCCAGATCTGTTCGACCAATGCGACGGTGAACGACATTCTGAACATGGCGGTGATGGCCGCCTGCAAGATCGGCTGAGGGCGACGGGGAAGGGGCGATGGCGGTCTACAATCTCGGGTCGATCAATATCGACCATGTCTATCGCGTCCCGCACCTTCCCCGGCCCGGCGAAACGCTGTCGGCGCTGGACTATGCGCAGGGGCTGGGCGGCAAGGGCGCGAACCAGTCCGTCGCGGTCGCGCGGGCGGGGGCGGTCTGTCGGCATATCGGCGCCATCGGGCCGAATAGCGACTGGATTCTGGCGATTTTGGCGGAGGCGGGAGTCGACCTGCGGCAGGTGCGCCGGGTCGACGTGGCGACCGGCCATGCCATCATCAATGTGGGCCCGGATGCCGAGAACAATATCGTGCTGTTTCCGGGCGCGAACCGGATAATCTCGGCGGATCAGGTGGCGGAGTCGCTGGCCGGGGCCGGGCCGGCGGACAGCTTGTTGCTTCAGAACGAGACCTCCTCGCAGCTGGAGGCGGCGCGTCAGGCCCGGGCGCAGGGCATGCGGGTGATCTATTCCGCGGCACCCTTCGAGATCGCGGCGGTGCGTCTGGTGCTGCCCTATGCTTCGCTGCTGGTGATGAACGAGATCGAGGCGCGGGAATTGCGGCGAACGGAGGGCGCGCTGCCGTCGGTCGATTGCCTGATCACGCGGGGCGAGCATGGTGCGGAGTGGATTTCCGCCGAGACAGAGCCGCTTTTCGTACCGGCTTTCCCTGTTGTCCCGATTGATACCACTGGGGCGGGGGATACTTTCATCGGAACGCTGGCTGCCGGGCTTGATCTTGGGCTGGATCGCGGGGATGCCATGCGGCGGGCGGCTGCGGCTTCCGCTTTGCAGGTGACCCGGCCCGGCGCCGCCGCTGCCATCCCGGCCGCTGCCGAAGTTGATCGGTTCCTCGCCCGTAAGGGGTGAAGGGCCGTCAGTCCAGCCACATAAGCTCCGGACCCTTGGTCCAGAGGATCGCCGTGCGTATCGCATGTGCGGGATAGATCTGCGCCAGAGCCGTGCGATAGGCCCGCATTTGCAGCCGGATACCGGCGGGAATATCCTCGGGTCCGGCAGGAAGGGCGGTGTTCGACTTGTAGTCGATGGCGATCACCTCATCCGGGCGTATCAGCAGCCGGTCGATGATCCCGAACAGCCGTTGGCCATCGAGATCCGCGGTAACCGGAACCTCGGTCAATGCCGTCTCCGTGAAAAGCGCCCGCATTTGCGGGTTTTCCAGGACATTGCGGGCTTCTTCCAGAAGTTCGCCGCGCAGGATCGGGTCGGGGATGAGGGATGATGCGATCTGTTCCCAGGATGCCGGCGGCTCGCCGGGCAGGTGCTCCAGCAGGAGATGAAGCAGGGTGCCCCGTGTCTTTGCCGTTTCGCTTTCGAAAGTGCCGGGCAGTGTTTTCGCACCGCCAAGGTCGCTCGGCGAAACCGGGCGAGGGGGCCGTATCGCAGCGGAAGCGGGGCGCGTTGCCCAATCCGGGATTTCCGCGGGAATGGTGCCGGTTTCCATGGGCCGATCCGAAATTCCGGGCGCTGGCCATGCTCCGGTTTCATGAACCAAACCACCGTCCTTCGTCGGGGTGGCCCCGATACGCTCCGCCCCGGCGCGGATGAGATCATACCAGGCGGGAACGCCGTCCTCTCCGCCGGACGCGGCGGAGGCGAGCTTGCCGGCCGCGGCCGTGATGAGCCAGCATTGCGCGCGCGTCAACGCGACGTAGAGCAGGCGCATCTCTTCTGCCCGGGCGCGACGCTGGCGATCCTGCCGGATCGCGGCGAGCGGTGCGGGGCTTTCGTCCGCCGGCATGCGCCAGACCGCCGTATCGCCCATCGGATAGATTTCGTCGCGATCGTTCAGGGTGGTGTCGGCGGTGTCCGGCAGGATCACGATGGGCGCTTCCAACCCTTTTGCGCCGTGAACCGTCATGACGCGGATTTTGTGGCCGGCTCCGTCGATCTGCCGCTTGATCTCCACCTCATCCGCCTGAAGCCAGGTCAGGAAGCCGGTCAGGCTCGGAACGTCGTTCCGCTCGTAGGTCAGCGCCTGCGCCAGCAATTCGTCGATGCCATCCTCGGCTTCGTCCCCCAGCCGGGCCAGAAGGCGGCGGCGGCCGTCGTGACGGGTCAATGCGCGTTCGATCAGTTCGAACGGGCGGAGAAAATCCGCCTGATCGCGCAGATCGCGGAGCATATCGACGGTCTGTGGATATTCGCCGGCCTGGTCGCGCAAGGCTTCCCAGAGATAACCCTTGCGCGGCTGGGCGAGGCGGTAAAGCTGCGCCTCGTTCCAGCCACATAGCGGGGAACGGAGGGTTTCGGCCAGTGCGAGATCGTCTTCGGGCGTCGAAAGGAAGGTGAGCAGGGAAACGATGTCCTTGACCGCCATCTCGCCGCCCAGATGCAGGCGGTCCGCCCCCGCGATGGGCAGGCGCGCCGCCTTGCAGGCCCGGATGATCTCGGAAAACAGGGTGGAGCGGCGGCGCACCAGGATCAGGAAATCGCCGGCATGGACCGGGCGCGAGCCGGTGCCCTGCGGAATATGTGTGCCGGATGCGATGATCTGCCGGATCCGTTCGGCGATGCGCTGCGCCAGAAGCGCGGTGTGGTGCGTTTCCGAGATCAGGTCGACCGGATCCGTCCAATCCTCGTCCTCGGGGGTGGATTCGGCGATGATCGGTGGCCAGATCTCGACACGGCCGGGCATGTCGTCCTGAAAGGCGATGTGATGGGGCGGGTGGCCCAGGCTCTCATGCAGATGTTCGGGAAAGGTGTGATCGACCAGCCGCAGGATGGCGGGTGAGGAGCGGAAGGAGTATTCCAGTTCCAGCGCCTGAAACGGGGCGTCGATGGTGCGAAGCTTGTCCTGAAAGCTCTCCCGCATGCGGGTGAAGGCCGAAACGTCGGCGCCTTGGAACGAATAGATGGATTGTTTCTGGTCGCCGACGATGAAGATCGTGCGCTCCACCTCGCGCGCGCCGGCGCCCGAGGTGAATTCCTGCGCCAGCAGTTCGATCACCTTCCATTGATCGGGCGAGGTGTCCTGCGCCTCGTCCACCAGAATATGGTCGATGCCGCCATCAAGCCGGAACAGCACCCATTGCGCGACCTGCGGGTCGGTCAGCAGGGCCTTCGCGCGCCGGATCAGGTCATCGAAGTCCAGGGCGCCGCGCAGGGTTTTCCGCTCGACATAGGCGGGCAGGAATGCCTGGGCGAAGCGGTGCAGGCGCGCGGTATGATCCGCGGTTTTCAACGCCAGCCGTAGTGGACGGGCAGCCTCGACCCGCAGCATCAGGGCATCCAGCCGGTCCCTCAGGCCGGCGAGTTTCGGCATGGTGGCCTTGGTGGCGAGCGCGTCGCCCTTGGCGGTATGGCTTTTGCCGGGAATCTTGGATTTTCCGAACAGCAGCGCATCTTCCAGTTGGGTAAGGATGTCGACTCCGGTTCCGTCCCAGCGGATCGCCAGCAGCTTCCGGCCGGTCCGGATGTCGGTCGTCGAGCCGGAGAGAAGAAGCTCCGCCGTTCGCGCCAGCAACTCCTGTTCTCCTCCCGGAAGAACCTGTGGCAATAGACCGTCCATGCTCAGCCCATCGGGCAGATCGAGCAGCTTGCGGCAGTCGACATCCGGGCCGGAAAGGGCCTCGGAATGGCGGATGATCGCGGCCATCAAGCCTTCGAAATCCTCTCCCGTATGAATATCGGCAAGCTCCGCCACCAGATGCGCCTGTGGGCCGGCCGCCATTTCTTCGATGATTTCGGCGCGCATCAGTTTGGCGGCGCGGTCGTCCAGCTCGGTGAACTGCGGCGATACGCCGGCTTCCAGCGGAAAGCGGCGCAGCAGGCTGGCGCAGAAGCTGTGAATGGTCTGGATGCGCAAGCCGCCCGGTGTTTCGATGGCCCGTGCGAACAGCCGTCGCGCCTCGGCCAGTGTTTCACGTGAAACATCGCCGTCGATGCCCAGATCCCGCAATGCGACGCGCAACTCCGGCTCGGGCTTCATCGCCCATTCGCCGAGCCGCCGGAACAGCCGGTTCTGCATCTCCGAGGCCGCCGCCTTGGTATAGGTCAGGCAGAGAATGCGCGCCGGCTCCACCCCCGAAAGCAGTAGCCGCGCAACCCGGTCGGTCAGCACCCGGGTCTTGCCCGAGCCGGCATTGGCCGAAAGCCAGGTCGATTGTCCCGGATGCGCCGCCTGAACCTGGCGTTCGCTGGCTGCCGAGCGTGTCATCGAACATCCTCCGGCACGGCGCGATCGGTCATTTCCCATTCGCCGAACCGGGCGAGATGGTCATAGTCGCCGGGGAAGCGGCTGGAAAATACCGCCCGGCGCGCGGTATAGCCTGTCTCGGCCAATTCGTAGCGGCGGATCAGCCGGATCAGACCCTCCCAGACCTTGTCGATCTCGGCGGAGGTCAGCGGCGTGGTTTCCAGCTTCGGGTTGGTGCCCAGACCCACATAGGTGATCCGCGCCACTTCGGCGGGACCTATGTCGGGGAAGGCGCCGCGCTCGGCCATCCCGGCGGCAAGCAGTAGCTGCTTGTCGAACTGTTCCTGCTGTTTCCTGGTCGGCGGGCTTCCGGTCTTGTAGTCGATGATGTGCAGCTTGCCATCCGGCAGCAGGTCGATCCGGTCGGGGGTGCCGGACAGCACGAAATCCAGCGGGTCCAGCCTGATCGCACCGCGCTTTTCCAGGCTCGCAGGCACACCGCCATCCGCACCGTCATGGCTGACGAAAAACTCGGCGGCACGGGCGATCCGGGCCAGCCACATGATGCGCGCGGCGGGCCATGGCACCTCCTCCGTCAGCACCTCCTCCGCGATCCGCAGCAAACGGCTGATTTCGGCGCCCCCTGCCGGGCCCCGCTCGGCGACGAACCGTTCCAGAACCAGATGCAGGACGGAGCCGCGCAGGCGCGCATCCGGATCACGGTGAAGTGGATCCAGCCTTCTGAGCCGCAATATATAGCGGGCATAGATCGCATAGGGATCGCGGATCAGTGTCGAGATCCGGGTCAGCGCCAGTTCCTTCGGCCGATGCGCGACAGGAGGGCGCGGCGCGGGCCGTCGGGCCGGATCGGCCTTTTCCGTCGGCTGTTCGATCCTGTCCGCCAACGCGATCCAGCTTGCGCCGCGTCGCCGCATGGCGGCAAGGGCCTCCGGCCCTGCCCCTTTCGGCAAACCGTCGAGCAGGTTGGTCAGCCGGTTGAGCCAGCGCGACGGCACGGTTTCCGCGTCCGCGTCCCGCCGGGCCCGTGTCAGCACCACCTCCTGTGCGGCGATGGCCTGCTGATAGTCATGCGCGGCGAGGCCGATGCTCCGATCCGGCAAGAGAAGTCCGGCATCCTTCCGCATCCGCCGGTTGAGCCAGGGATCGGGCGGCGGCAGTTGCGGCCAGCTCCCGTCGTTCAGGCTGCCGAGGATCACCAGATCCGCCCCCTGGACCCGTGCTTCCAGCGTGCCCCAGATCATGATGTCGGGATGGACCACCGCCTCCTCGCGCACCTCTCCCCGGTTGAGAATCGCGTCGAACAGGTCGCGATAATCCGCGACACCAAAGACGCCACCCGCCGAGGCTTCGTCTCTAAGTGCCGTAATAGAGCCTTTTGCGGCTTCTCCCGCCGCCTTCTCCCACAGCTCGCCACTGCCATCTCCCCACGGCCCGCGCGCCAGCGTCTCGGCAAGCGAGAGGTGGTGGCCCAGCAGATCGGTCAGCGGCGCACGGCCCGTTGCCGCCGCTTGCGGGAAAGTCGCCGCGATCCATTCCGCCCAGTCGCGCGCCATGGCGTCGTTCCTGGCCGCCGCCCAGTTTCGCAACATGGCCGCGTCGGGGAAGGGGGGGCCATGGCGGCGCAGGTGCAGCTCCAGGTCGCGGGTCAGCCGCAGATGGGTGCCGCGCTCGGCGGACGAGGCGGTGAGCGGATGTTTCAGCAAGGTCAGCAGGGCTTCCGCTGTCAGCTTCCGCCCGAACAGGCCGGCGACATGGCGCAGGAACCGGCCCGGCGCGGAAAGCGCGAGCGGCCGGCCGGCGGAATCGTCGGGCCGGATGCCCCAGCGGTCCAGCGCCACCGTCACCCGCCGCGTCAGGTTGCGGTCCGGCGTGATCAGCGCGGCGCGGCGTCCGTCCTCGGCCGCCTTGCGCAGGATCAGCGCGATGGCCAGCGCCTCTTTCCGCAGGCTTTCCGCTTCGATCAGCGTCAGCTCCGCCGTGGTTTCCGGCAGGTCGGTGAAAGCCTGCCCCTCGACCAGCCATTGATCGGTGACCGGCGCCGGCCGCAGCGACAGCGAGACCAGCGCGTTGCGGCGGTCGTGCGGCGGCGGCGTCTCCGTCCAGCGCGCCACCTCGCCGGGCTCACGCCCCAGCGTGTCGAGCAGCCGGCGGAAGCGGTATTGCGGATGGTCCTCGGCGGTCAGCGCGTCGGCCATGCCGTTCCAGATCGCGTCCGGCAGGTCGAAATCATAGCCGGGAAGGATCAGCGCGCCTTGGGGCAGGCCGGCGACCGCCTGCATGAAGCGCAGCGTCGTCCCGCGCGAGGCGGTGGAGCCCGCGACGATGACCGGATCCCGTGGCGGCGCGTGTTTCCAGCGTTCGGCCAGCATCTCGACCACCCGGCGCCGGCGCGCTTCCGGGTCCGGCGCCTCCTCGGTGCCGAAGAACGGCCGCACGATCTCCATGAAGGCCTGGGTCCGCGTCCAATGCGCCGAATGGTTCGAGACATCGAGCGCGGCGATCGCGTCCGGATCGACGCCCTCGCCCTGCATCTCGTCCATCAGCCCGGCAAGGCTGTCGGCCAGATCGTAAAGCGCCGCGCGCGGTGCGAGGTCGGGGGCGGAATCGAGCAGGCGGGACACCAGTTGCGTCAGTTCCAGCCGCCGCCGCAATGGCGATACGGCGGCGGGGATACCGGCCAGCGCGGCCTCCGGCGCAAGATCGGTGACCAGCCGGATCCGGGGCAGGAACCCCGCGCCCGAGGCGGTGAGGATCTCGGTGATGCGCCGGGCCATCCGTCGGGTATTCACGAAAAGCTGCACCCGGGCCATGGCTTCGGGCGGCCCGCCCGCCAAGCGGTCGCGCAGCCCACGCACCAGTTCCGCCGGGAAATCCGCGCCGGGGGGCAGGGCGAAAAGCCGGGGGCTGCCGGGTTCAAACATCGCCGGACCCGCGCAGCATCGCCTCGGCCTCGGCGATCCCCTCGGGGCGGCCGACATCGCACCAGCCGCCGCGATGCACGATCCCGAAGGCGCGCCCTTCGCCGATCGCCACGTCCCAGATCCGGTTCAGCGAGAACACCCGCTCCGGGATCTCGCGCAGCCGGCCGGTTTTCACGATCTGCGCGCCGAGATAGGCATGACCCGCCGCCCCGGCGGCGCGCGCGATCCGGCCTTGCCCATCCAGCAGGAAGTCCCCGGCGCCGCGATAGCCGGTGGCCTGTCGGGCGGGCAGCAGCAGCAGCAGCGCGTCCATCCGGTCCGGCCGCCAGGCGGCGGCAAGCTCGTCCAGCGGGTTCGCTCCGGTCCAGACGGCATCGGTGTTCAGCGTGAAGACCGGGCCGTCCCCCAGCAGCGGCAGCGCCGCCCGGAGGCCGCCGCCGGTTTCCAGAATCTCGCCGCTCTCGTCCGAAAAGGCGATGCCGGGGCGGTCGCGCAGATGCGCGCGGATGGCCTCGGGCCGGTAATGCAGGTTGACCACGATGCGCCCGATCCCGCCGGCCTGATCGAGCGCGTGGTCGATCAGCGGCCGCCCGGCCACCTCGATCATCGGCTTGGGGCGGGTCGCCGTCAGGGCGCCCATCCTGGTGCCGAAACCGGCGGCGAACAGCATCAGGGCGTCGGGGCGCATCGGGACTCGAGGATCCGGAGGGTGTCGGGATGGGGTTCGGGCAGCAGATCGCGGCATAGTTGCGCCAGATCGCGCAGGGCGGGATGGCCGAGGTTGCGCCAGAGCTGCCCCCAGACGCGCGGGATCAGCCGCAGATAGCCGGGCTTGCCCGCCACCAGGCAGAGCCGCGCGAAGATGCCGAGGATGCGCAGCGCGCGTTGCGCGCCGAGCGTGGCATAGGCGGCGTCGAAGCTTTCCTCCGGCACGCCCAGCGCCTGCCGGAAATGCGCGCGCACGGCGGCCTCGGTCTCCGGCGCCACGTCGCGCCGGGCGTCCTGCAACAGCGAGACGAGATCGTAGCCCGGCTGGCCCATCTGCGCGAGCTGGAAATCCAGCAGGCCGACGCGGGCGAGCCCGGTCCGCTCCGGCAGCCAGAGCAGGTTTTCCGCGTGGAAATCCCGCAGGATCAGCACGCGCGGCCCATCGGCGTGGCGGCGCAACGCCTCGGCCAGCAGCGCGACGAAGCGGGGCCGGTCGCCCGTATCGCCGGTGATCGCCCGGCGATACCAGTCGAGCGCGAAGGCCGCCGCCTCCGCCCAGTCCTCGGCGCCAAGATCGGGCAGGCCCGCGGGGGCCGGGCTGGACTGGAGATGCAGCAGCACATCCGCCGCCGCCTGATAGAGCGGCAGTTCCAGCTCCGGCCGGTCGCGCAGCAGGCGCGCATAGATGTCGTCGCCCAGATCCTCCAGCAGCAGGAAGCCATGACCGGGATCCTCGGCGAGGATTTCCGGGGCGGACAGGCCGAGGCCGCGCAGATGCCGGGCGATGCGCAGGAAATCGCGCGGGTCGTCGCCCTTGCCGGGCGGGGCGTCCATCAGCACCGCGCTGCCGCCGGGCCGGACCAGCCGCAGATAACTGCGATCAGAGGCGTCGCCGGCAAGGAAGCGCCGCGTCGCACCGGCCCAGCCGGCGCCGCTCAGCAGCGCCTCGGCATGGGCTTGCCGCGCGTCCTGCCAATCCGCCCGCAGCGCGGCGAGCAGGGCGGGGGGGCCGGCGATCTCCACCCGCCGCCCGTCGCCGTCCGGCCGGAAATGCAGCGCGATGGCATGGGCCGGCGCCAGATCGCCCAGCCGTTCCGGCCATTCCACCAGGCAGATCGCGGTTCCGAAGGCCGCTTCGAGCCCGAGTTCCGCGATCTCGTCGGGATGGCCGAGCCGGTAGAGATCGCTGTGCCAGATGTCGCCCGCCGCATCCTCGTAGCTTTGCACCAGCGTATAGGTGGGCGAGGGGACTTCGGTTTCCGCGCCGAGCCGGGCGCGGATCAGGCTGCGGGCGAAATGGGTCTTGCCGGCGCCGATGCCGCCCGACAGCAACACCGTGTCGCCCGGCGCGACATGCGCCGCGAACCAGCGCCCCAGCCTGTCCGTGGCGGTCTCGTCCGGCAGGACGAGGGTGAGGGGGGTGGCGTCGCTCATCATGGCGGGCAGTTTTACCCGGCCCCGCCGCTGCCGCAAGGGGGCCTCAGGCGCGCAGGCGGGTCTGCGGCGGCGTCTCCACCGCCAGCGCGGGGCGGAACCGCGCCAGCGTCGCCCCGCCGGGCAATGCGGTCAGGTGGCAGCGCAGCAGCCGGCCGTCGCGCAGCCGGATCTCGCCCTCCAGCCGCGACGCCCGGTCGCCGCCCAGCGCGAAGGCTTCCGCCTCGGCCCAGAACGGCGTGGGGGCGCTCTGCTCGCGCCAGCGCTGGCACAGCGCGGCCAGGCTGCCATCGGTCAGGTTGGCCGAGGGATCATGCCCCCAGAGGCCGGCATAGGCACTGTTCGACATGACCAGCGCCGCCGAGGGCGAGAACACCGCCAGCGCCTCGTCGATGGTGTCGAGCACCGCCTGGTTCAGCTCCAGATCGGCGCGATACCGCCGCAGGCGCGACATTTCCGGCGAGATGTCCTCGAACAGCAGTGCCATGGCGCCATCGGGATGCGGGCGGCCGATCACGCGATAGGTCTGGCCGGAGGGCAGGCTCCAGGTCTCCTCGAACAGCCCCGAGGCGGCCGCGCGTTCCAGTTCCACCATCTGCCGCCGCCAGCTCCGGTAATCCTTCGGCTCGGGGATCATGTTCTGTTCCCGCATCGCGTCGAGAAAGGCGAAGAGCGTGGGTTTCTTCGCCAGGAATTCGAAATTCAGCCCGCAGAGGTCGTTCATCGCCGGATTGAACATCACCAGCCTGCGGTTGCGGTCGAAGATCGCCAATCCGATCGACAGGTCGGCGAAGGTCTTGCCGAGGGTCTGGCGGAAGCCTTCCCGGCTCGACTCGGTCTGCACCAGCTCGTCGGCGGGCAGGGCGTAGATCACCGTCTCGTCGCCCTCGGGGCGTTCGTGCAGGTCGAACCAGGGTTGCGGCTGCGTGGATTGCCCGAGCGGCAGCATCTGGCGCCGCGCGGTGCCCGTCCTTTCGAACAGCCGGGGCAGGGGCCAGGACAGATCCTCCCCCTCCTTCAGCCGGTCGGCGATGCGCAGCAGGTAATCGGCATTGGCCCAGGTGACCTCGCCCTCCGGCCCTTCGCGCCAGATCGGCATCGGCGCCTGCGCGAGGATGCCGCGCAGGCGCTGCAATTCCTCGTCCACCGCCTGCCGGACCAGCGCGTCCGGTCCGGGTTGCATCGCCTGTTCGTCGGGATCGAGCAGGCTGATCCGGGTCAGCCCGCCGCGATATTCCGCGCGCAGCAGCAACGGCGCCTCGCGTCCGCTGGAGGTCAGGGTCAGCAGGCCCTCCTCGGGGATCGCGCCGATCCGCGCCCGGAAATCCGGGAACGGCGCGGCGAGCCAGGCGGCGAGCCGTTCCCAGGGCGAGGCGCCGCCGGGGCTGAGCTTCAGCAGCGCCCGCCCGCCGGGTGTCGCGTCGAGCAGCGTTTCGCCATCGAACAGGAAGCTGGTGCCGCCCTCCTGATCGCGGAAGATCATGCCGCGCGCCTCGGCCTCCTGCCGCTGGAGAAGCGACAGCAGCAGCACCGCCCCGATGGCGGCAAGGCTGGCGGCGAGTATCAGGACCACGGCTTGCGGCCAGTCGATTCCCATCACGTTCCCCAAGGTTTTCCACAACCTTGGGGCGAGAAGGTTAAGGCATGGTTAAGCGACTTGCCGGATACCGGCCCCGTCAGGCGTTCAGCGGATTTTCCCCCAGCGCGCCTTGCGCCGCCACGATCCGGTCCAGCGGCCAGATCACCTCGACGATGGCGCCGCAGCGGTCGGGATCGGCGGGGCGGCCGGCGCGCGGGTCGCGGCCATTGGCGAAGCTCAGCTCGGCGCCGGTGCGCTCCAGCAGGGTCTTGGCGATGAAGAGGCCGAGGCCCATCCCCTCGTAGCCCGGCCGCTCGCCGGTCTCGCCGCCGCTCTTGCGGCTGCGCATGAACGGATCGCCGATCCGGCCCAGCAGATGCGGCGGATACCCCGGCCCGTCGTCGACGATGCGCAGCAGCAGCCGCCGGTCCGTCCATTCCGCATCGACCCAGACATTCGCGGCGGCGAAATCGACCGCGTTCTGGATCAGGTTCCGCAGGCCGTGGATCACCTCGGGCTGGCGCAGGACCTGCGGCTCGCGGTCGTCGGGGTCGTTGGCGGGATGGCTGAAACGCACCGTCTTGCCCCGCTTCAGATGCGGCTCCGCCGCCTCGCGCAGCAGCGCGCCCAGCGGGGCCTGCCGCATCAGCCGGTCGTCCTTGCCGGCCTGCCCCATGGAGCGCAGGATGTCGCGGCAGCGGTCGGCCTGCTCGCGGATCAGCGCGGCGTCGGCGCGCAGGTCGGGCTGGCCGTCGAGCTCCTCCATCAGCTCGGCGCTGACCAGCTTGATGGTGGCGAGCGGCGTGCCCAGCTCATGCGCCGCCGCCGCGACGACCCCGCCCAGATCGGTGAGCTTCTGCGCCCGGGCCAGCGCCATCTGCGTCGCCAGCAGCGCGTCCTGCATCGAATGCGCCTCGGCCGCGACGCGATGGGCGTAGATGCCGAGAAAGACGATCCCGATCACGATGGACAGCCAGAAACCGAAGGCGAAGAGGCGGGGCAGGCCGAAGGTCGTGCCGTTCTGGAAGGTCATCGGCAGGGCGAACAGGGCCAGCGCGGTGACGAAGGTGATGGCGATGCCGCCCAGAAGCATCGTCGCCCGTGCCCCGAGCGCGGTGGCCGAGATGGTGACGGGCGCCACGATCAGCAGGGCGAAGGGATTGGTCAGCCCGCCGGTCAGCATCAGCAGCATGGCCAGCTGCGTCAGGTCGAACAGCAGCACGAGAAAGACCTGCCGCTCGCTGAGCCGCATGCTTTCGGGAAAGACGAAGATCGAGAACAGGTTGGCGATGATCGAGGCGCCGACCAGCAGCAGGCTCGGCCCCAGCGGGAATTCGATGCCGTACCAGAGATGCGCGCCCAGCAACGCGACGATCTGCCCGCTGATCGCGGCCCAGCGCAGCATGTTGAGCGTGTGCAGGCGCAGGAATTCGCTGCGTTCTTCGGGCCCGGGAAGGAGGAAGCTGTTGGTGGTCATATGGCCCAAGCTGTCGCAGTGGCGTTTTTGCCATTGTTAAGGAGCCCGCCTTGCTGGATCAATGTGGCCGCACGAAAAAGGAGTGAGGCCGATGTCGAAGCTTGTCGCGGGTCTGGCGGTTGCGGCCGTGGTCGGAATGGTCGGGGGGCTTTACCTTTACACCGAGATGCGGGGATCGGCGGATCCTTTCGCGGCCTGCCGCAACGGCGTGATCGGCGGAGGGGACATCGGCGGCCCGTTCACCCTGCTCGATGGCGATGGCCGCACGGTGACCGACAAGGATGTCCTGACCAGACCCTCGCTGGTCTATTTCGGCTATACCTTCTGCCCCGATGTCTGCCCCTTCGACAATGCCCGCAATGCCGAGGCGGTCGATCTGCTGAAATCGCGCGGCCATGAGGTGACGCCGGTGTTCATTTCCATCGACCCGGCCCGCGATACGCCGGAGGTGATGAAGGACTATACCGAAAGCATGTATCCCGGCATGATCGGCCTCACCGGCTCGGAGGAACAGGTCAAGGCGGCGGCGCAGGCCTACAAGGCCTATTACAAGACCCAGCCGGCCGAGGACGAATATTATCTCGTCGATCATTCGACCTTCACCTATCTGATGCTGCCCGGCATCGGCTTCGCCGATTTCTTCAAGCGCGAGACCACGCCGGAAGAGATGGCGGACCGGGTTGCCTGCTTCGTGGACGCAGCGAAAGCGGCCGCGGAAAATTGACCTTCGCGGCAAAGCGCCCTAGTTTGGGCGCGAACCGCAGGACAGGAGCATCACCATGGCTGAAGAACTGGGCGCCGAACTCGGGCCGGATCGCTCACTTCTGCTGGTGGATGATGACGAGGCTTTCGTGAAACGTCTCGCCCGCGCGATGGAAAAGCGCGGCTTCGTTCCCGAAACGGCGGAAAGCGTGGCCGCCGGCAAGGCCATCGCGCAGGCCCGGCCTCCGGCCTATGCCGTGGTGGATCTGCGGCTGGAGGATGGCAACGGGCTCGACGTGGTGGAATTGCTGCGCGAGAAACGGCCGGATTGCCGCATCGTGGTGCTGACCGGCTACGGCGCGATCGCCACGGCGGTGGCCGCGGTGAAGATCGGGGCCACGGATTATCTGTCGAAACCGGCGGACGCCAATGAGGTGACCAACGCCTTGCTGTCGCGGGGCGATGTGCTGCCCGAACCGCCGGAAAACCCGATGTCGGCGGATCGCGTGCGCTGGGAACATATCCAGCGCATCTACGAGATGTGCGACCGCAATGTCTCGGAAACCGCGCGGCGGCTGAATATGCACCGCCGCACGCTTCAGCGTATTCTTGCCAAACGCAGCCCGAAATAGATTTTCCCGCCGCGATTTTCACGTTGCGGATTGCCATCGGCAATTCGCACGCGTAATTCGGTCCCTACAACAATCCATGATACGGGGACGACGTTAATGGACTTGAATGCTCTTTCGCTGAAAGAACTGAAAGATCTTCAATCGCAGGTTGCCAAAGCCATTGCCTCCTTCGAGGATCGCAAGAAGAAAGAGGCGCTTGCGGAACTGGAAGATCGCGCGCGCCAGATGGGCTTCAGCCTTTCGGAGCTTCTTGGAACGCCGGTGGCGCGCAAGCGGGCCCCGGCCGCGGCGAAATACGCCAATCCCGAGAACCCTTCGGACACTTGGTCCGGGCGCGGGCGCAAGCCGCGCTGGTTCGAGGAGGCGCTGAAAGCCGGCAAATCGGCCGACGATCTGGCGGTCTGATCCTCAGCCGCGCGCCGTGAGGGCGTCGATCTCGGCCAGAAGGGATGCGTGCCGTGCCGTATAGGCGGCGCGCACCTCGGCCGGGGGGCGCAACCGGATCGAGAGGTTTCCGATCCCGGGCCGGCCGAAGAAGCGGTTGGCCTCGGCCTCGGTGAAGCCCGCGATCTGCACCGCTTCCGCCCAGGCGGAAACCTTGTCGGCCGTCTTGATCGCCCGCTTGATCGCGGCGGGCAATATGGCCGGCAGGCCGAACCGGATATGGATCGCCGCCGTGAGCCGGGCATCCAGATCGCCATATTCCGGGCCGATCGCCGCCTTCACCGGGCTGATCATGTCGCCGATCACATATTCCGGCGCGTCGTGCAGCAGCGCGGCGAGCCGCCAGCGCGGCCCGATCTCCGGGTTCTGCCGGGCGAAGATCTCCTCGACCAGCAGGGAATGTTCGGCCACCGAATAGGGATGGTCGCCATGGGTCTGGCCGTTCCAGCGCGCCACGAAGGCGAGGCCATGCGCGATGTCCTCGATCTCGATGTCCATCGGCGTGGGATCCAGCAGATCGAGCCGCCGCCCGGACAGCATCCGCTGCCAGGCCCGCGCCGAATGACCGCGATTGTTTCCCTTTGCCGCCATAATTCGACCATTTCCTCCCTGAAGATTGCCGCGCGGGCGACGGAGTGCTATCCCAGCCGCGAGCGGAATTGCAAGGAGTGCGGCGGATGCCGAAGGATTACATTGTGAAGGATATTGCGCTGGCCGATTTCGGGCGCAAGGAGCTGGACATCGCCGAGACGGAAATGCCGGGCCTGATGGCCTGCCGCGACGAATTCGGCAAAAGCCAGCCGCTGAAAGGCGCCCGTATCGCCGGCTCGCTGCACATGACGATCCAGACCGCCGTTCTGATCGAAACGCTGAAGGCGCTGGGCGCGGATGTGCGCTGGGCCTCGTGCAACATCTTCTCGACGCAGGACCACGCGGCGGCGGCCATCGCCGCCACCGGCACGCCGGTCTTCGCGGTCAAGGGCGAGACGCTCGAGGAATACTGGGAATATACCGACCGTATCTTCCAGTTCGCCGAGGGCACCTGCAACATGATCCTCGACGATGGCGGGGATGCCACGCTCTATATCCTGCTCGGCGCGCGGGTCGAGGCGGGCGAGACCGGCCTGATCGAGACGCCGACCAGCGAGGAGGAGATCTGCCTCTTCAACCAGATCAGGAAGCGCCTCGCCGCCAGCCCCGGCTGGTTCACCGAGCAGCGCGCCGCGATCCGGGGCGTGTCGGAGGAAACCACCACCGGCGTGCACCGCCTCTACGACCTGCACAAGAAGGGCCTGCTGCCCTTCCCGGCGATCAACGTCAACGACAGCGTCACCAAGTCGAAATTCGACAACAAATACGGCTGCAAGGAATCGCTGGTCGACGGCATCCGCCGCGCCACCGACACGATGATGGCCGGCAAGGTCGCCGTGGTCTGCGGCTATGGCGATGTGGGCAAGGGCTCCGCCGCCTCGCTGCGCGGCGCCGGCGCCCGCGTGAAGGTGACCGAGGTCGACCCGATCTGCGCGCTTCAGGCCGCGATGGACGGCTATGAGGTCGTGGTGCTGGAGGATGTGGTGGCGGATGCCGACATCTTCATCACCACCACCGGCAACAAGGACGTGATCCGCATCGAGCATATGCGCGCGATGAAGGACATGGCCATCGTCGGCAATATCGGCCATTTCGACAACGAGATTCAGGTGGCCAGCCTGCGCAACCACAAATGGACCAATATCAAGGACCAGGTGGACATGATCGAGATGCCCTCGGGCGCGCGGATCATCCTGCTGTCCGAAGGCCGCCTGCTGAACCTCGGCAATGCCACCGGCCATCCGTCCTTCGTGATGTCGGCCAGCTTCACCAATCAGGTTCTGGCGCAGATCGAGCTCTGGACCAAGGGCGCCGAATACCAGCCGGGTGTCTATATCCTGCCTAAGGCGCTGGACGAGAAAGTGGCACGGCTGCATCTGAAGAAGATCGGCGTGAAACTGACCGAGCTGCGCCCGGATCAGGCCGATTATATCGGGGTGAAGGTCGAAGGTCCGTTCAAGTCGGATCACTACCGCTACTGAGGCGGCGCTGCATCAGGTGGGCCATGCCTGTATCGCGGGATGGCCCGCCATTTGCGTCGCCGGGGACTTGCGGTTTACGATTTCTGAAAACCGGTCGGACAGGCCGGATGGTGATAGGGGCAAGGGTAATGGAAGAATCGAAACGGGAGCGGGTGCGCCGCCGGTTGCTGGAAAACATGCCGAAAGGCGGGCGCGCCGCCGAGGTCGGGGTCTGGGAGGGCGCGTTCAGCAAGCGCATCCTGGAGATCTGCGAGCCGGTCGAGCTCCATCTGATCGACCCGTGGCTCTATCAGCCGGAATTCGGCAATACCGGCTTCGGGCGCAAGAAGAACGAAAACCTGATGGAGCAGAAGTATCAGGACGTCTGCGCCGCCTTCGCCGAGGATGCGCGGGTCAAGGTGCACCGGGCGACCTCGGACGAGGCGCTGGCCGCCTTGCCGGACGCCTCGCTCGACTGGGTTTACCTCGACGGCAACCACAACGCGCCCTTCATCGACAATGACATCGCGCTGTCGCTGAAGAAGGTGAAGCATGACGGCATCATCGCCGGCGACGATTTCAACTGGATGGCCGAGGAGCTCGGCGCGCCGGTGAAACGCGCGGTGGAGGCGGCGCTGGCCGAACTCGGTGATCAGGCCGAGCTGAAGCTTTTCGCGAATCAGTGGATGATCCGGCTGAACCGCCCCGCGCCGTAAGGGGGGGAAGCTGCGGCCATTATTCCCTTTGTGCTCCTCCCGCCTTGGCCTAAGGTTCCGGCCGGGGCGGGCAACGGGTCCTGCCGTGGGACAACAGAGGAGCTTGGCATGAGCAAGAGAGACGACCTGATCGCGAAATACGCCGACGATCTGCGCAGCAAGTGCAAGATGGAACCGGATATGGCGCTTCTCACCAAGGTCACGATCGGTTGTGGCCCGGCGATCTACAATGCCGACAGCGAGACCGTCGCCGCCTCGTCCAAGGACGAGCTGGAAACGGTGAAGCGCAATTTCCTGATCAAGAAGCTGGGCCTCGATGACAGCCCGAAGCTGATGGAAGCCATCGACGCAGTGGTCGACATCTATGGCCGGTCGGAGCGCAACAAGTATCGCGCGGTCGTCTATTACATGCTGGTCAAGCATTTCGGCAAGGAAGCCGTCTACGCCTGAGCGTGGGACAACGCCCATCGAAAACGCCCGCCGATGCGGGCGTTTTGCATATCGGCGCATGGCTCCGTCATTTCACGCCGGCAAGACGCTCGGCGATCCGCGCGCGGTTGAGCGCCATCGCCGCCGCCGTCGGGGCCCAGTCGGCGCACCATTCGGGGGGAAAGCCCTCCAGCAGCCCGGATGTATCGGTGAAAGCGGGCGCATAGCCGCGCGCCAGCATGTCCCGGACCAGCAGGGCCTGCCTGCGGGCGAGATAGCCCAGCCGGGGATAGAAGAACCGCACATGACCGGCGCCAAGGCGATATTCCGCCGGATTGCGCGGATCGTCCGGGCGCTCGCCGCGCAGGATGGCGGCGCGGACCAGCGGGAAGATCCGGGGCAGTTCGCGGTATTCCGCGACCAGATGCGGGCCGGTCAGCTCTTCCGGCGGGATGCAGTTTATGCGTGTCACTCTCCGGCTCCTGTCCGGGATGGGCCGGCGGCGCGGGGCGCTGCCGGACAATTTGAATCACATCTTCCGCGCTTCGGCTTTGCCGTGAGGGCGCGGTTTCGCTATGGTCGGCATATGGGCAGGATGCCCGGGACCTTGTCAGATCACGTGTGGTGCAAAGGGAGCACGTGGGGTGGATGGAGGGTCCCGTTGGGGTTGGGGCCCTCCATTTTTCATTGCGGCGCTGGCGGCGAGCGCCGGGGGTTTCACACCCCCGGACCCCCGTGGGGTATTTCCGCCAAGAGGAAGATGGGGAGCCTCAGGGCTCCACGCCGCCCAGGGCGCAGACGATGCGCCATTCCTCGGCGGTCACCGGCTGCACCGACAGGCGCGAGGTGGTGACCAGCGCCATCTTCTCCAGCCCCGGTTGGGTCTTGCAGGTCTCCAGGCTCACCGGCTTCGGCACCGGGCGCAGCGCGCGGATATGCACGCAATCCCAGCGCGGATCGTCGCTGGTGCTGTCGGGCGCGCTTTCGGCGCAGACCTCGACGATGCCGACGATCTCTTTCCCCTGATTGGAATGGTAGAAGAAGCCCCGGTCGCCGATCCGCATCGCCCGCATGTTGTTGCGCGCCTGATAGTTGCGTACGCCGCCCCATTCCTCGCCGGCAGCGCCTTTGGCGACCTGCTGGTCCCAGCTCCAGGCGTCGGGTTCCGATTTGAACAGCCAG